>CAYLSW010000085.1:0-8542 GCA_964386145.1 uncultured Lentimicrobiaceae bacterium
GATCCAATGCCGGCAGCATCAAGCATTATGCCGCGTTCACATGCGCCACTCACTACCTTTTTGGAAACAGCCAGCGCAAAGTCGGGATAATCTACCTTTATCGTGCCGTTGTCCGTCCCCACATCAAAAACCAGATACCCTAAAGTTTCAAGGTATTTTTTAAGCGCCTCTTTGGTTTCAAAAGCGCCATGGTCGGCCCCAAGGGCCACTCGTCTTACATGGTCTTTATTATTTTGTTGAATAGTCATACTTTTTCTGTTATGCAATTTTATATTGGCAGACTTCTTTCTTCTGTAGCTTCGTGTGACCATTTTATCTTCCCGAAATTTCATCCACAATGGCGACTACGACGGTTTTTACAGTGACTGCTTCATCATCCTGTAGGACTTGTCTTGCTGAATTCCCTTCTTCTATGGTCAGGACAATATCTTCAATACCGGCTTGTACAGCATCAACAGCCAAAAAGGAGGTTCCGGCTACAATTCCGGTAGGGTCAACGGGCTGAACAACGAGTATTTTTCTTGATTCATAACCCTTTGCTTTCATGGTTGAAACCACAGTTCCGATAACTTTTCCTAACCTCATTTGCTCTCTGTAATATTAATATCATCGACTATTCCCATTACTGCGGCATCGCAGGGGTTCATTTCCCTTTCGATCACCCGGCTGGCTTCTTTACTTGTTTCATAATAGATAATTTGTCCGACATCAGATTGAAGTGTGTCAACAGCCACAAGAGCATCTTCCACAGGGTCAAGTTTTTCGTTAAGCGGCTGAACCAAAACAAGTTTTAAGCCTTCCATGGATTCAACTTTTTGCGTGCTGACCAGTCTTCCTATGATTTTACCAAATTTCATAAATCCATTTAAGCTTATATGATTCTAAAATAATCCACTAAGGTACAACGTCTTTCGCGTGTAAAAGTCCTTGCGCGTGTAACTCCTTCTCCGGTAGGGCTGGCAATTGTAAAAGAGGCAAATCCAGCACCCCCTTCACCTAACCCGGCATAGCTGGGGCCATTTTTTATAAAAATGGAACAGTCCATGGCTTTGGCCATTTTACTGAGCTTGGCAATATTGAGCGAGTGCATGATGGCAGTATGCCTGAAACCATGCTCACACCTGACAGCGAGGTCAATGGCGGCGTCCACATTGGGCATGCGTACCAAAGGCATGACAGGCATGAGTTGCTCAGTCCATACCAGGGGGTGATTCTTATCAACTTCGCAAAGCAATAATCGTATTGAATCAGGGACATTCAATCCAATAGCTTTGGCAATTTTGGAGGCATTTTGGCCCACATATTTTTTATTCGCAGCACCTTCATGTCCGGGTCGTCCCGGGTCGGCAATGACCAATTCTGTAATTTTCCGAACCTGATCAGCCGTGAGCAAATAAGCACTGTTTTTTTGCATTTCAGCAATAAGGGCATCGGCAACAGATTCTACTACAAGGATTTCTTTTTCACAAATACAAATTAGGTTATTATCAAAGCTGGCTCCAGCCACTATATCTTTTCCTGCTTTGACGATATCAGCTGTTTCATCCACCACACAAGGAGGATTTCCGGGGCCTGCTGCAATGGTTTTTTTATCCGTTCTCATGGCAGCTTTAACTACCGCCGGGCCACCGGTTACAGCCAGGATGGATACTTTTGGATGGTTCATCATCTCCCGGGCAGATTCGATGGTGGGCATTTCAACGGTGGTAATTAAGTTTTTTGGACCCCCTGCCTCAACAATACCTTTGTTTATAATACTAATCAAAAGGGCGGAGACTTTTTTGGCAGACGGATGCGCATTAAATACGACTGAATTTCCGGCTGCAATCATGCCAATGCAGTTGCTAATTATGGAAGCCGTGGGGTTGGTACTCGGTGAAATGGATCCAATGACGCCATAGGGCGCATGTTCCACGAGGGTTAAGCCATGGTCATCCGAAAAAGTTTCCGGTACAATATCTTCTACGCCAGGTGTTTTTTTGATGGCCAGTTCATTTTTAACAATTTTATCTTCCCATCGTCCCATTCCGGTTTCATCGCTGGCCATTTTTGAAAGGCGTTCAATATTTTTCCTCGCTACTTGGCGAATGTTGGCGATAATGTCTTTACGGGTTTCCAAACTTATTTTTCCCAATTCCTGAAAAGCTGTTTCGGCAGCCTGAACTGCCTGATCGATAGTGGAGAAGATGCCCATCTTATCGGTCGGAAGCGCTTCATCACGGTTCAGCTTAAGGTCTTGTAAAGCCTCACGAACCAATTGGCGTATATTTTCCTCTAAATGATCCATTTATTATATTCTATTTACATGAAGAAGGGCCTGATTTCCTTATGTGGCTGTGGAATAATGGTATCCATACCGAGGAGGTTTTTCTCTTTGGCTTTTGCGGTTCCGGCTTTTACCGCCGATTGCACAGCGTCAAGACTACCCATCATTTTAACATAAGATTTTCCGCCGTAACCATCGGCGAGACGAATTTCGATAATTTTAACGCCGCCTTCCTTGGCAGCACTATCTGCTGATTCAATGCCTGAAACGATAGATAAAGTTTCAATAATACCAATAGCGTTCCACTCACCAACATTAATTATGTTCCCTATTGCCGGAATGACATCGGGATGTACCTGCGGAAGGAAAAGCTCGTCAATTAGATAATCACCTCCGGTTTCACAGCCCACCTTATAAGAAAACTCGACAGAGGCTACGTCGCCACTAAAAATAATCAAAAATTTCCCGGAGCTGATGGTTCGTGAGTCAATAACCTGAATAGGCGCCACTTTAACCATTTGGTCAAGGGCTTGTAAGCCAATCACAATGCTGCTAAACTCCAAGGCTCCAAGTACAACAATATTTTGTTTTTCCATCATTTTTTGTAAACAACTTTTTCGTTTTCATCAATGGTATCAACAATTCCAACAATGACAGCATCAATGGCTTTGTTGTGAGTTGTGGGGGTTTCGCGTGCGGCAGTACTTTGCGAAACCATCACCATTTCATCATTTCCGGCGCTTACCAAATCAAGGGCGATTAGAAAATCATTTTTTAACTGTCCCTGTTGATCACATTTGTTGACCAGCAAATACCGGCCTCCCGGAATGCCAGTGCTGTTTGTACTGCTTGTAATAGTTCCTGCAATTTTACCTAAAACCATTTTACCTTTTATTATTTTTGATAAGCAATGGTGCCATTTTGCTCAATAACATCTACTATGGCGGTTACGGTAGCATCGGTGGGTAAACCTTTGGTGGTTTCTGCCATACGGGCGCCGCTTCCGGAAACATAAAAGACGATTTCGTCAAGACCGGCTCCGACACTATCCATAGCAACAACGAATTCGTTTTTGCCTTTCATGCTGATGGGATCAATTTTCTCAAGCAACAATAACCTAAGCCCTTCCATTTTTGCGGCTTTCTGACTTGACACGACAGTCCCCTTTACTCTTGCTAAAATCATCTCTCTTTATTTTTGCTTCTTGCGACCTAACGGTAAAGCACTGTCAACATTTGCATGAGGACGGGGGATGATATGGCTCGAAACAATCTCACCGACTTTTTCAGCAGCTACAAGCCCGGCATCCACGGCGGCCCTCACGGAGGCTACATCGCCACGAACAATGGCTGTAACATACCCACCTCCTGTTTTCTCATAACCAATCAATTCAACTTTGGCAGCTTTTACCATAGCGTCAGAAGCTTCTACCATAGCAGCAAAGCCACGTGTTTCAATCATTCCTAATGCATCTGCATTAAAATCAGACATAATTTCATCTCCTATCTTTAATATGATTAATAATCTTCTCTTCCTGTAATTTCGGCCAGACGTTTTTCAACAATCGTTTTGCATTCAAGCACTTCAGCTTCGTCACCACCAATATATACCCGGCCAAATTTCCCAAAGCCAATCACATCGATGAGTTTAATGTGAGCTGCTTTTTCTGCTTCGTTGGCAGCATAATATGCGTAACCTGCCGGTTCCAGTTCTAAAACATAAAGCGTTTCGCCACGCAATAACATCATGCCATGCCGGCTTCTGTTAATTAACTGAGCATGATGATCGTCCACATTCTTGATCAGCTGGCTGGTCAAAATCCTGGGCTTCATCCTGTTGGCTTTTGTCTGGTCGATGGCCGTTAGAACAGCTTCTCCGGCTATGCGTGTATCTCCCTGACTGTCGGAGTGTATTTCAAGCATCCCGAAGGCACGTTCTACAATTTGCATTCCGGGCCTGACATTGGTCGCTTTAATGGCGATGTCTGTCAAAGCATTAATTTCAATGCCGGGAGCAATCTCGATGATGCAGCCGGCCTGTCCGCCCACAGGAAGGAAACCTCTGGAAACCGTCGAAATATAAGAAGCCATTTGCAATTGCAAAGAATCTAAGAAAATATAAGTTCTTAAATCAATATGTGATTTGGAATCATTCATCTTTTTGAGGCTAAGTAGTTGTATTTCTTCCTAAGGGAAGTGCTGAGTCAACATTTTGATGAGGTCGTGGAATAATATGGGAAGATACAATTTCTCCTACTTTCTCTGCAGCACGCAGACCTGCATCAACAGCGGCACGTACTGAAGCTACATCACCGCGAACAACAGCCGTAACATATCCGCCCCCTGTTTTTTCATAGCTTACCAATTCAACTTTGGCTGCTTTTAACATAGCATCAGAGGCTTCAACCATGGCTGCAAAACCCCGGGTTTCAATCATTCCGAGAGCCATCATTTCATTCTTTTCCATATTGTTATTTTTAAAGTTTAAACTTTATTCATTCAACTATTTAGTGTTTGTCCATAATGTCCGATTTCTTCGTTAAACTTACATTGAAAATCAGTCATTTACAAAAGTAAGCGCCTGATTTCAAATACATTGCAAGCCTCGAACTAGAACATTCTGAACTAAACCCCCGACTTTATATGCAGACTCTATTTAGGTTCAGTTCTTTATGCAAAAATAAAAATAATTCGATGTTTGACAGAACATCCCCTTTTATAATGTGTAAAAGTAACGCTTTTTATTGTTTTAGACAAAATGGCTCCGTGAAATTACAGGGCGGTAGCACACGGCCCGTTTTCATCCGAAAGGGTAGAAATGTTTCCGAAATCGGAATTTCTCCGATATTGTATATGGTTATAAGGATAAATAGTATTTTTAACAAGGCCACTTTGAAAAACTTATATAAACTTTAAATATATAGTTGATAGATACTTATTGCTCCATTGGAAATCATTATTAAAAACTGGCACAGCAGTTGTTAATCAGAACTTATGAATGAAACAAAACCAGAAGAAAAGAAACTGAAAATCAAGGTGCATCCTTATTATAAGTGTCCACGCTGTGGTTATGTAACAATTATAAAAGATTCTTTTTGTCCGGTTTGTGCAAAGGATGGTATGAAAATAAATGTTAAATGATGATGGAAACGGCTATACAAATTAACAAAACATTTTCGTTGGAGGATTTGGCCCGTCAGGGGCTGGAACAGCGGGATGTAAAAGAACTTTCAGCCAAAATATTCATTAAGGACGACAAAGTTTATTTTTTTGACAAAACAGACAACCAAGATTACCGTCTTTATTCCATCATTCACAAGCGATCCTTTTTCCTTTAATCGGGGTAGCAGTCCCCACAAAAGCCCGCCTGAAAAGACCTTGTTCCGCTCCTGTTACAAGGTTTTTTTTTGCCCTGTTTTGTATATATTTGATGTGATAATCACTAACAGGTATTAAGATTATAACTTCTAAAATTCAGGATTGACAGTAAATTTTGCTTTTGAAGTTGTCCATTTTCTCCTGACCCGGTGAGCCTCATTATACAAATACGGCTTCAGTTTACGTGTGGACTTTCCGTTCAAGTGTCATTGGTAGAGGATAATGACAGGTAAAAGGTCATCCAAGTCTCTTGAATGATCGGAAATCAATAATTTATCTCTTACGGGCAACTTCCACCTCCTCAAATCCTTCGATATAGTCACCTACTTTGATATCGTTGAAGTTTTCGATATTCAGTCCGCATTCGTAACCTGAGCTCACCTCTTTCACATCATCTTTGAATCGTTTCAGAGAGCCTAAGTTTCCGGTATAGACCACAATACCGTCGCGAATGAGTCGAACCCGTGTGTTTCGGTTTATTTTACCATCCAGTACATAACAGCCGGCGATGGTTCCCACTTTAGTGATTTTAAAGGTTTCACGAATCTCAAGATTACAGGTTACTTTTTCCTCCATTTTGGGGGAGAGCATGCCCTCAATGGCTGCTTCAAGTTCTTCGGTAGCTTTGTAAATAACCGAGTACAGACGAATATCAATTTGGTCCTTTTCGGCAAGTTTACGTGCTTGTGGCATAGGCCTTACCTGGAAACCAATGATGATAGCATCGGAAGCGGACGCCAGCAAAATATCCGATTCGGTAATGGCGCCTACGGCTTTGTGGATAATATTTACCTTAGTTTCCTGAGTAGAGAGTTTGAGCAGTGCATCGCTGAGTGCTTCAATAGAGCCATCCACATCTCCCTTTACAATAATATTCAGCTCTTTAAAGTCTCCAATGGCAATACGACGACCAATTTCATCCAGCGTGATATGTTTCTGTGAGCGCATACTTTGTTCACGCATCAATTGATGACGTTTGTTGGCAATTGCTTTGGCTTCTTTTTCATCAGTCATTACATTGAAAGTATCACCGGCCTGGGGAGCAGCGTTTAACCCCAGCAGCAATACAGGAGTAGAAGGCCCAGCGGATACCAAATTCTCCCCTCTTTCGTTGAACATGGCTTTAACATGGCCGAAAACGGGGCCTGCAATCAGGATATCACCTTTTTTAACCGTTCCATCCTGTACCAGAATAGTGGAGACATAACCACGGCCTTTGTCTAAGGAGGCTTCAATGACAGTTCCTTTTCCGGATTTATCAGGATTGGCTTTCAGTTCAAGCATTTCGGCTTCGAGCAACACTTTTTCCAGTAATTCGGGAATACCCTGACCTGTAACGGCCGAAATATTCTGCGACTGGTATTTGCCACCCCAGTCTTCAACAAGGATATTCATGCCGGCCAGTTCTTCTTTAATTTTTTCCGCATTGGCAGTGGGTTTATCAATTTTATTCAAGGCAAAAACTATTGGTACGTCTGCTGCCTGAGCATGGTTGATGGCCTCTCTGGTTTGGGGCATTACGCTGTCGTCGGAAGCAATGACAATGATGGCCACATCGGTCACTTTGGCGCCACGCGCCCGCATGGCGGTAAAGGCTTCGTGACCTGGTGTGTCGAGGAATGTAATTTTCTTATTGTTTGGTGTAGTTACTTCATAAGCGCCAATATGCTGGGTTATTCCTCCGGCTTCGCCAGCCACCACGTTAGCTTTACGAATGTAGTCGAGTAGTTTGGTTTTTCCGTGGTCAACATGTCCCATGACGGTAACAATAGGTGCTCTTTCCATCAGTTTGGACGAGTCGTCTTCATCTTCTTTCACGTCCAGAGATTCATGGTCTTCCACATCGACATAATTTACCTTATAGCCATATTCATCAGCGAGTAAAGATATGGTTTCTGCGTCAAGCCGTTGGTTAATTGATACGAAAAGTCCGATCTGCATACAGGTTTTAATAATTTCGTTAACATTGATATCCATCATGTTAGCGAGTTCGTTAGCAGTCAGAAATTCTGTTACTTTAAGAACAAACTGCTCACGTTCCTGTTTCTTCATTTCCTCTTCGTGGGCGTGTGAGATGCTGTCCCGTTTTTGCCTTCTGTATTTTGAAGATTTCGATTTGCCTGTAGGGGCCAGACGTGCCAGTGTTTCTTTAATCTGTTTTTGAATTTCTTCTTCCGTAGGTTCGTGTTTTATTACCTTTTTGTGGCCGGGTTTCTGCCTGTGATCATGTTTACCTCTCGCCGATGTTCCCCTGTCTTTTGGTATTTCACTTTTTTTACGTGTATCAATTCTGCGTCTTTTCTTTTTACTATGTCCATCGCCCGAAGAAGAAGCCACCGGCTTTTTTTTTCTTTTTTCGGGAAGAACGATTTTATCCAGAATTTTGGGCCCGGTGAGTTTTTCTACCTTTGTAGCAATAAAATTATCCTCTTTTTCTTTTGGCTTTTGCTCTGTTTTTCCAGCAGGCTTTTTTTCCTCAATTGGTTTTGCTTTTTCCACAATATTTTTTGTGGTGGTTTTCCGAAATACTTCCGTTTTTTTCTTTTCTGCTTCTCTACGGCGTTCTGCTTTGGTTTTTTTTGCCGGTCTGGTTTTTTGGTTTATACTGTCAAGGTCTATTTTTCCCATAACTTTGGGGCCTTTGGTTTCCGGCACGTGGATTTCTTTTTCTTCTGTCACTGGCTTTTCTTTTGCTGGTTCAGGTTTGGGAGTTGGTTCTGCTTTTTTCTCTTCAGGCCCTGCTGTTTCTTGTTCGACAATCTTTGTTATTTTTTCGGAAACAGCTTTTGTCACTTCCTCTGAAACAGGCTCTTCTTTTGCCGGTTCTGCTACTATGGGAGTTTCTTCTTTTTCGATTGCAGTCGTTTCTTTTTCAGCTTTTACTTCTTTTACTTCTTTT
>CAYLSW010000086.1:0-8512 GCA_964386145.1 uncultured Lentimicrobiaceae bacterium
TTAATCTGTTTAATCCGGTGATTAACTCATTAATTAAAGTCATCAACGAATAATCCTGATTGTCTTACAATAGGCCTAAAAGTGCCGATTGGTATTTCTTTATGCCTTAATGGTAAAAAATCTTAATAGTGTCCATCATTCCATTTTGCACAATCTTTCAGGTTGGTCTAATGATATTCTTATATCACCAGGAGCGGATCGAATTTAATCTCCGGCAATATCTTTGTTAACATCTGTTTAACCGTTTCTTCCATATCCGGCATGGTATTATCTACTCTCAGAAAAGGATTTTCCGGCACTTCAAAGGGAGCTGAGATACCGGTGAAATTTTTTATCTCCCCGGCCCTGGCTTTTTTATATAATCCTTTGGGATCGCGTTGTTCGCAGACTTCGAGGGGTGTATCGACAAATATTTCCAGAAAGTCATCTTCCCCAATGATCTCTTTGGCCATTTGCCGCATCTCGTTGGTGGGGCTGATAAAGGCACAAATGAGGATGATACCGCAATTCATGAACAACCTGGAGACTTCGGCAATACGCCGAAGGTTCTCCATCCGGTCGGCGTCGGTGAACATCAGGTTTTTATTGATGCCTGAGCGTACATTATCACCATCAAGGATCTGGCAAAAATAGTTCAGCTCAAACAGTTTTTTCTCCAGCATGCTGGCCAACGTAGTTTTTCCCGAACCGGAAAGGCCGGTAAACCAAATGACTTTTGCCCGCTGTTTTAAATAAATCTCTTTATCCTGTCTCCCTTTGATTTTGTCGAAGACGGTATGAATGTTAGGATTTGTATCGGTCATAAGGTTGGGGTTTTAAGAAAAAAGATAAAGGGGGAGGAAGAAATCAAATAAAAATGAAAGTATTTCATATGAAGCATTGGCACGAGTTATGTTTTATTAACTATTGCATCCAAAATTCTTTTTAATTCTCCTGATTCAATAACAGTACTCCGTTAATTTTTCATTCTCGCAAAGTCGCAAATACTTGCTTCATAATAAGTTGCGCTTATTATGAAGCAATTCTATTTATCTGGGAATCAGATTGGCAGAATTTTCTACCGGACTATTGAATAACTAATGTTGCAATTATTTTGTCCAATTCATCATTTTCAACAGCCTCAGCCAATAGTTCGATTCTCTCATTTCTTTGAGTGCTATCCTTACCTTGTTTTTAAAAGTCAGCACAAGAGATTCCCGTCTGACTTTCTTCATAGTTTGCTCCGGAAGAGGTTGCAGACCTTCCCAATTGATATCGCAATAACAGGCTGGTTTCCGAACGATCAGGTTTCTTAAGCATTTCCAGTACGTCAGCTGAAAAGTCAAATAGCCTATCACTAAAATCATTCTTTTTCTCCACCGTTCCCAATTTTAATCTTGTCTCTGTCTCCTGTTGTCTCTTTTCACAATAAACCACGGATTCAAAATATTTTCTTTATTATAAACTATCTCTTCTTCCGCGGGCTTTTCTGCCTGTATCATTCTGCCTCCGGAAGCCAGTACAACAGCATGTCCCGCAGCGGTATCCCATTCGCTGGTTGGGGCAAAACGGGGGTAAATATCTGCTGTCCCTTCGGCTACCATGCAAATTTTAAGGGAACTGCCTTTGGAGACAATCTTTACGTTCTTCTTCCCCTTGCTGATTTCTTCTATGTAAGAAGAAGTTTCCGGTGAAAGGTGGGAACGGCTGGCAACGATTCCATAATAATCTTTCATTGCATCATTTAGCGGTAAAGAGGAAGCCTTTTGGAAAACATCATTGATATCGGTAAATGTAGAAGCCTTTTTTAGTTTGTAAGCGCCGAGATTTTCTTCCCCATAATACAGACTATCCAAAACAGGAGCATAAACCACACCGAGTACGGGTTTGCCGTTCTTCACGAGAGCGATATTGACAGTAAACTCCCCATTTTTCTTAATAAATTCTTTTGTTCCGTCCAAAGGGTCAACGATCCATAACCGGGACCAGTTTTTTCTTTCGGAATAGGGAATATCTTTTCCTTCCTCACTGAGCACGGGGATGTTTGTCTGACCAAGATAAGATATGATAATTTCATGTGCTTGCTTATCGGCTAATGTCAACGGCGAGGCATCTTTTTTATATTCAACCTCAAAATCTGTCTGATAAATTCTGAGTATCTCCCTGCCCGCTTCGAGTGCAGCTTTTATAGTGATCTCCAAAAGTGCGTTATTTCTCATCTTCTATGACTCCTAAAAGCCGGCTTGGCCGTTCATCGTAAATGCAGACCAAATTGCATAACCAAAACACCTACCGTTACCAGCATTAATAGGACGGTCAGCGGTAAGCCAATACGGAAATAGTCTTTAAAATTGTAACCACCCGGGCCGTAAACCATCAGGTTGGTCTGGTAACCGATAGGGGTAATAAAACTTCCGGCTGCTGCAAAAGCAACCAGTAAAACAAAGGGCTTTGGGTTGAGGGCCAACTGATGGGCAACACTAAGCGCAATGGGAAAAACAATAGCGGCAGCCCCAATATTTGTGATAATGGAGGCCAGCAGATTGGTAAGTATAAAAATGCCCATTAGCAACACCACAACGCCGTAAGGTTGCAGCGCCGACAGCATTAGGTGAGACATACCGGCTGCTATGGAAGTCTTTATCATGGCCTCGCCAAGCGCAATGGACAAGGCAATGATTAAAATTAAATTATAATTTATCCCCTTGTATATTTCTTTAGGAGAGGCAATCTTACTCAACAGCAGTATGATGACGAAAACAAGCAAAGAAGTGAACAAGGGAACCAGTTTAAAAGAAGAAAGGAGCACTGCCGTCAACAGTCCGCCAAGGATTAAAATGCTTTGTCCTGCCGGCATTTTTTCAATTTTACGGATGTTGTTTATGATAAAAAAGTCTTTGTTTGCCTGTGCTCTTTGTTCAAAATCTTCGCCCCCAATCAGCAGTAACAGGTCGCCGGCTATTAACTTTACCTCTCCTATTTTGCCGCTTATCCTCTCTCCGTTTCTGTGAATGGCCAGGATGGCAGCATCAAAACGCGCCCGGAAGTTGCTTTCTTTTATCGTTTTTGAAATAAGTGTAGAGTTAGGGGCAATGGCAATTTCCAGCAGTTCCGTTTTGGTACGTTTGTTAAACATCCCAAGGTGTGCCGGCTGCAGCATATTATTGCCCTGCACCATATCGGCTATTGTACCGGTATTACCGGCAAAGACAAGCAAATCATTTTCTTTAATAACCGTTTGCGGTGAAACCGGTGATATTTTTTCCTTCCCGCGCAGCACCTCGACCAAAAACAGGCCTTTTAGATTTCTCAACCTCGCTTGTTCAATGGTTTTATTATGATAGTTTGAGCCTTTCCCCACCTTTACTTCCACAATATATTCCCGCGAACGCTCTTTCACCTCCTCCACCATATCGGCCTTTTCGGGTAATAATTTACCGGCAAACAAAATCAGGTACAACCCGCCAAAGATAATCATGGATAAACCTACCGGCGTAAAATCGAAAATATTCAATGTTTTAAAATGTGGGAATACATTTTGTTCGGCTACCATTCCATTCACCACAAGGTTTGTAGAAGTTCCGATAAGCGTGGTCATACCACCGAAAATGGCCGCATACGAAAGCGGAATGAGTAATTTGGAAGGAGCTATGTTGTTTCTTTTCCCCCAATTGTGCACATAAGGCATCATGATGGCCACCAAAGGAGTATTGTTGATAAAAGCGGAAAGCGCCGAAACAGGAAAGAGGAGCTTAAAAAGAAATTTTTTATAAGTAAACGTACGTTTAAAAAAGCGATTAAACATGTTATCTATCAGCGTGGACTTCCGGATAATTTCTCCAATGAGCAGCAACAAAACAATAACCGCCAGTTGCTCGTTGGCAAACCCGCTCATGATCTCCTTCGGGGTAAGGACGCCTGTAATTCCCAGTACGCTTATCCCGATAATGAAAGTAAATCCTGATCCGAAATAGCCCTTGTAAAGAGAGACTATCATGAACAGAATGACTATGAGTACGATGATCTGATGGGGAGTCAATTTTCTAAAAGTTTTTTAACCAAATAAAAAGTAAAACTTCATGGTTCTTCACGCCTTAATGGTTTGTTTTTTTTTCACCATTTATCTTTTTTCACCATTAAGAAGTTAAGGGTAGTTAAGGGATTGTAACAATTCAGGCTTTTTTGGCAGGCTAAGCAAACTTTCTCATCTCACAGCCATGCTTCCGCCTCCTAAGTCCCATCACCTTTTAGTAACGAACTAATACTAAGCACCCCCTGTTTTTATGCTCTACTCACTCCTCCAGAGCAAAAGAAGTTCATTTTGGGTCTTGGATTTCAAAAAACTATCCAACTCTCCCAAACCAATAATGATATATCGTATCTTTCTTTCCAGCAAATCCTCTACCTTTTCCACCAACTTCAGAAGGTATCCCTTGTCAATTCCATCTCCCACAAACCAGAGATCAATAATTTTACTGTCGTTGCCTTTTGCAATTTCACCCACAAGGTAAACCGATTGCAGTTGTCCCAGATTTCGCACTACCTTGTCTATTATTTTGTCAAGGCCTACATATTTCATCAACAAGGAGTTGATCTCAGGAAAAAGGGGATGTTTGGTGTTAGCGTGATATACTTTTTTGTTTCCGTCGGTCGTTGCAATTAAAAGTCCTGCCTGCTCAAAACGGTTTAGCTCCTGGCGTATGGCGTTAGTCGATTCACCAAAATCAGGCTCCAATGAGCGCAAATAGCCCGTACTGCCGGTGTTTAGAAAAAACTTCAACAGAAGCTTTATCCGCGTTTTGGATGTTATAAGGGCTTCAAGCATTATTTATTAAACGTAATCAGTTTTTATAACAACTATCTTTATAATTACACGAAATTTCTATTCATTCTCTCCAGGCAACATTATTTCATTCAAAACAACATTACTCTGTAGCTCCACCATTGATTTCTGAATTTGGTTTCGGCTGGCAATTTTATTATTCGTTTACATAATTATTGAGTAGCAAAACTACTCAATATATTGGTTTTATCAAGTTCAAAAGTAAATTATTTGTTAATTCTACGATAATTTTTATCAATCGTTGTCGTGCTGTCAGAGATGGTTACAAGATAAATCTGAGAGTCGCGGATATCTTCGGGATTTGTGGTTAGGTACAGGAAAGCCTTCATAACAGAGGGTCGGGGGGGGTTAATGATAAATACCGACTTAATGTTTTTCATCTTCCACCTCCAACGTGCTGTAATACACCATCAATACCGCCTGTACGGAAAACTCTTTTCCCAGGTCCCGGATTATTTCAGTTCAAAAATTTCACCGGTTAACACTTATTTGTTTTCAAGAAATTTACGCTCTCATTTCGGACAGGCAAGCGAGACAACAGTGGGCTATAGTCTCCCATCTACCAACTCTCTTGGTAAAACTCCCTTAATATCAAAAATCACAGCACTATTCCCGTTGACCAGTTTTTTTAAGTCTAATTTAAGAAACTGGTTGTGTGAAACTGCCAGCACAATAGCGTCAAAATGGGTAGAAAACAGGTCTGCTTCGGGTGTTAAGCCAATACCGTATTCGTTTTTTACTTCATCCGGATTTGCCCATGGATCGTAAACAGCTACCTTACAACCGAAAGTGTTGAGTTCTTCTATTACATCAATCACGTGGCTGTTGCGGATATCGGGGCAGTTTTCTTTAAAGGTAATGCCGAGTACCAGCACATTGCTGTTGAGAATGCGGTGTCCTTTTTTTATCATAAGCTTGATCACCTTGTCGGCAACAAAACGCCCCATATTATCGTTTACGCGTCTTCCGGAGCTTATCACATCGGGATGATAGCCCACCTGTTCGGCCTTCCATTTCAGGTAATATGGGTCCACGCCAATGCAATGGCCACCCACAAGGCCGGGTTTGTATTTAATAAAATTCCATTTGGTGCCGGCTGCCTCAATAACATCGCTGGTATCAATACCGATACGCTCAAAAATCAGTGCCAATTCGTTGACAAAAGAGATACTCAGGTCGCGCTGGGCATTTTCAATTACCTTGGAAGCTTCGGCTACCTTTATGCTCGGAGCTTTGTGGGTGCCGTTTTCAAGAATGGCGTTGTACAAGGTATCCACCTCTTCGGCAATTTCGGGTGTGGAGCCGGAGGTTACCTTTTTGATTTTTGTGAGTGTATTTACTTTATCACCCGGATTGATACGCTCGGGAGAATAAGCTGCATAGAAATCTTTATTGAATTTCAAACCGCTCACCTTTTCAACTACCGGCAGGCAGACCTCTTCGGTAGCACCTGGATAAACGGTGGATTCGTAAATGACGATGTCGCCTTTTGCGATGACCTTCCCCACGGTTTCGGAAGCTTTTATCAACGGTGTCATATCGGGCCGTTTGTCCACCGTAATGGGCGTAGGAACAGTAACTATGTATATTTGGGAATTGCGTATATTATCAATATCTGTGGTTAGATAAAGGCCTTTGCCGTTTGCAGTTATCAAGACAGACTTTAAGTCCTCATCGTCCACTTCGAGCGTACTGTCATGGCCGGTTTTGAGTTCTTCCACACGGTGTTGGCTAATGTCAAAGCCGGTAACTTGTGTTTTTTTGGCAAATTCCACAGCGAGGGGAAGGCCTACGTATCCGAGGCCGATGATGGTGATTTTTTTCATGGTTATTTTTTAATATTTATCTCGTTTTTTGGCTGGCCAAGACGATGGACTCTTCTTTTTTCGCCGTATTTTATACTTACAGAAGAATAAGGCCGCTGATAACCTTTTAACCAATGAATATCGTTTGAAGTGTCGTTTTTTAATTGTCTTAAAACAAATTCAATATGTTTACAAGTGCCGAGTCCGTTGACCTTAAAATCGGGACAGGAGCAAAAGTTCATTCCAAACTGATAATCCCGAATAGCCACTTTGTACTCTTTGTTGCTCACAGGATTATACACCAGGAAATCGGAAAAAACCGGATGATTACCAACATTTTTAACGTTGAAATTCTGTTTTTCAGCAAACTGACGGCGTAAAGCAACCTGCCATTGTTCCACAGTCATATCTTCCGGTTTCCGGTAATAGGAAACTTTTGTGTTGGCTTTGCTGTTCAAAATAATGGTTATTTGATGATTAATATTTGATGTTGGATTCTGTTTTCTCAGTTTGAGTTGGGATTTATTTATGTTCAATTTCTCTGTAGCCCGAGTCTTTCAACTACCTTAAACCTTTGAACTTCTTTTACTCTCCCTGTTTCTGCTCCTTTGTTACTATCTGCATTTTTGAAGCGTTTTCGATGGCTTTAATAGCAATATCTTTAACTGATTTTTCGGAACTGTCTGCCTTTTGAGAGAGTTGTTTAATGAGATTTTCCTGTTCTTTGATTTTGGTTTCCAATGTTTTTATGGTCTGTTCACGAAGTTTAAGCTCGCCTTCGGTTTCTTTTGCCAGCAGTTCTTTTTCAAATTTGTATTTAGTTTCCAATGTTTCGGTAACCTGTTTATCGGTTTCCTTAACAGCTTTATCCAATTCTTTGGGAAATTGCTCGGCCTTTTGCCGGAGTATTGTCAACTCTTCTTCGACGGCAAGTACAGCCTTTTCGCGCTCGGCAATTTCCTTATCAAACACGGCTTTCTTTTCTGTTAATTCACGTTCCAATGCAGCCTTTTCCTGTTGATATTTATCCTGTTCTTTTTTGCGGGTAAGTTTCAGAGTATACTGATATTCTTCTTCTTCACGTTTGCGCTCTTTGGCTGTTTTTTCTTTTTCTTCCTTCAAGGCGGCCTGCATCATCTTCATTTCGGCTTCCCAACGGGCTTTTTGCTTCGCCATTTCTTCTTCAAGAGCGGCTTTTTTTGAAGCAAGACTTTCTGTCAACTCATTTTTGGCTTGTTTCATCTCGTCTTCAAACTGCTGTTTTTTTTCTTTTTGTGCCAGCAGTATCGCAGCGAGGGTATCGGTGTTGGCAGAGATTTCGTAGAGTTCTTCGAGGTTTTTCTTTTCTATTTTAATGGCCTCACGTATCTCCGAAAGCCGCTTGTATTCATTCAGCAGATTTTCCTCTATTTTATCCAGAACCTCTGCCACATTAGACTTTAATGTCGTAATATTTTTTGAAATGGCCGGTTCGTTATTAGTGGCAGCTTTTTCCACTGTTTTCAGCTTTTCTTCGTGATCCCGAATCTCTTTCGGGTTATCGGATGTCTTTTCCTGCAATTGTTTCAGCAGTTCATTGTAAGCTTCTAATATCTGAGCTTTTGTGTTGGTGGGACTAACTTTTGTTACCATTGTTTTATGTTTTTTAATTTAAACGTATCCCTTAAAGAAATTGTTACTACTTAACCATCTACCAAAATAGTAACTTACTTATTATCAATAGGTTTTGTCATAATTTTTGAGCTTCGCTGTCAAAAATACCGCCAAACCCACATTTTTGTATTTTTTTCCTCCGCCCTAAAGAACGGAATGAGTGAAGATAACGCACTTAGGGATTGTAACAAAATAACCTGACAGTTTCGGCTTGTTCTTTTGTGCTTTTTCT
>CAYLSW010000087.1:0-8428 GCA_964386145.1 uncultured Lentimicrobiaceae bacterium
TGTTTACTAAACATTTTTTTAACGCTCCGCCCTGCCTTGAAAACCCACAAAATTATTTCGTCAATTCCCGTCACTTTATTTTGTCACAAACCCTTAGCAGTGCTAAATCATACCAAAATGAAAACAAAAATGAATTTTCTGATTATGGCTGTTTTGTTAATAGCTGTAACATTTGCCGGGTGTCACAAAACACCTGTTAATCCGGGAACAGCTCCCGAAGTTACCACAGATTCTGCTACCAACATTACAAAAATCAGTGCCATTCTTAATGGGGAGCTTATCAATACTGGTGGTCATGACATTACCGTGAGCGGTTTTACTACTCGTTTGAAGGTCCTCTGACTGATCAAGACACCTCTCCACACTGATTCATCAGGATAATGCCTACAGTCTCGGCCGTAGAATTTGCGTAAAACTGAAAGATTTGATTCTGCGGCAGCAGTTCGATATTGCTGTTCAGGCTGCCGTTGGCGCCAAAATCATAGCCCGCGAAACCATCAAAGCTGTCCGAAAAGATGTTACCGCCAAATGTTACGGTGGCGACATCACGCGTAAGCGGAAATTGTTGGAAAAACAGAAAAAGGGGAAAAAGCGTATGCGACAGGTAGGTAATGTGGAAGTTCCGCAGCAGGCTTTCCTTGTGGTGCTGAGGCTGAACGATTAAAGTAGTGCGAAAGCACCTAAAATCGAAAACGAAATTAAATTACAAGCCTACTGGATTTGGATTATTCGGACTTGTCATCCGTAAACCAAATACAAGACGGTCTTTGCGTTGAATACAGGACCTATCTTCCCTGTTGCATGGAATGGTAAAGGTAAGGTGTATTCCCACTCTCAGATACGAGGGGCTATAGTCGGTGGCAAGATCAATCTTCAGACTTCACCCTTCACCCATGTACCTGGGAAAAGCATATTTGTGGTAGAGGGTCACTCCCAAATCATTAAGTGAAGTTAAAAGCAAGAACGATGATAAAATATTTTCAAAATTCAATAATATTTCTTCCCTTTGCAAAAAATTGAAAACCATGAAAATAAAAACGTTTCTTTTAGTACTGCTGTCGGTAGCCCTGTTCTCCTGCTCTAATGTCAAACAGCAAAAACAGACCTACAAACCAGGTGACAATGCGTTGCTTATGGCAACCTTATACAATTATTACGCTGCCGAATATCAGGCGTTGAGCTATCAGGCTTACAATATAGCCAAAGAACGTGTAACACAACTGCGCAAGGAATTTCCCAAAAAGAAAAATATGGCCTTAGTTCTCGACATTGATGAGACTGTTTTGAATAACAGTCCTTATCAGGCGCTTACTATTGAAAAAAACAGCCATTTTCCGAAGTGCTGGGATGCCTGGGTCAACAAGGCCGCAGCCAAACCGGTGCCGGGAGCGGTTTCTTTTTTGAAATATGCCGATTCGCTGGGGTTTCATATTTTTTATGTTACCAACCGAAGCGAAAAGTTAAAAGCGGTTACATTAAAGAACTTGCAGAGATTTGATTTTCCACAAGCCGATAGCTTGCATATTTATTTGAAAACAACCACAGGAAACAAAGAACCACGCAGGCAAATGATTTCCAAAAAATACGACGTCGTTCTGCTGGCCGGGGATAATCTCGGTGACTTTTATACAGCCTCTGAAAAATATCCCCAACGAAACCAAAAAGTAGTTGCTTTACGGAACCGGTTTGGAAAGAAATACATTGTGCTGCCCAACCCCATGTACGGAAGCTGGCCTGCCGGACTCGGCCTTTATAGAAAGCATCCTCCTATCGACTCGCTGCTGAAGGTGATGACAAAAAGCTTCGGGTCTGTCTGCCGATAAGCGGTTTAACCATTCAATAAACTGGCGGACAAACCCAAACAAGCCGTCAAAAAAAATAGTTTTTTAAACTCAGGAAACTTTTTTATGAAAAAAGTTTCCTGAGTTTATTTTTTATATCTTTGCAGCCTCAAACAAGAAGAAATGAGATTATGAAACACTCATGTTTAACTTTTAACACACACCTGTCTGCCAACAGGCAGGCCCGTCTGCAATCCGGGCAGGCCCGGGAATGATTAAAAGGCTTTGCGATTTTAGCGTAAATTCTTTTCTGCGTTCTTTGCGTGAAATATAAACATTTGGTAAGCAACGAAATACAAAATTATAAACAGATGGAAAAAATTATGAAAATAGAAAAATTAAGTTTTGTACTTTTCCTGCTTATGGCCGGCAGCGGTATTTTGAATGCGCAGGTAACAAACACCTTGTCGCAGCCCCCACACAAAGTGCTGTATTTCTCGTTAAAGCAGGCCGTAGATTATTCTATGATACATAATTATGGTGTAATTAATTCGGGGAAAGACCTGGAGATTGCCAAGCTGAAAATCAATGAATCGTTGGCACAAGGACTTCCGCAGGTAAATGCTGCTGTTCATTACAACGATAATATTGCCCGTCCGGTCTTTATTTTGCCGGGGGCAGTAGCCGGAAAGCCGGGACAGGATATTGCCGTACAATTTGGAACGAGATATAACGCCGACATGAGTGGAAGCCTCCGGCAGTTAATATTTGATGGCCGTTATTTCATTGGTTTGAAAGCTGCACGGATATCTTTGGAACGATCCGACAAAGAATTTTTTAAAAACAAACTGGCGGTGAAAGAACAGGTTTCTGACGCTTATTTTAATGTATTGTCAGTAGCTGAAAGTTTGCGGATTATTGACTCTACACTTCAAATTACCGAAAAACTTGCTAAAGAAACGCTGCAGATCTATAAAGCCGGAATGGCCGAAGATGTGGATGTGGATCAGGTAAACCTGTTGGTATCCAACCTGCAGGCCTCCCGGACTTTTTTAAACAATCAGTACGGTATTGCTCAGGCTTTTCTAAAATTCTATCTCGGTCTGGGTGAAGACGACAGCGTGGTGCTAACCCGGACATTGCCACAACTTATCTATGCTAAAACACATGACCCGCTTCTTCTTCAGACTTTTAGCCTGGCCGAAAATATCAATTTCCAAACTGTGATTAAGAGTAAAGAACTTCTGGACTTACAGGTGAAACTTGCTAAAGCAGCTTTTGTCCCCACTATCAATGCTATCGTAAACTACCAAACTCAGGCACAGCGTGATACGTGGAATTTTTTTGCCAGGGGGGAATGGTATCAAAGCGCTTCCTACGGAATTACCATGAGTATTCCCATTTTGTCAAGTGGCGAACGGACAGCTAAACTAAAACAGGCCCAAATCGCCTATGAACAGGCCCAGATTCTGACGCGTCAAACAGCTTCACAACTTGGCATCCAATACCAGACTACCAGGAATGATTATTATAACTCTTTGCGTGTGTACGAAAACAAATTGAAAAATCGTAAGGTGGCGGAGAAAATTTACCGGAAAACAACTGAGAAATACACCCATGGTATGGCTTCAAGCCTCGACTTGCTGAATACACACAACCAGTTTCTCAATGCGGAAAGTGATTTTATCACCTCAGGACTCAATCTTCTGAAATCAGCCGAAAAACTCGAAATTCTTTTAACCAAAGCACAATAACCATGGATACAAAAGACAAGGACATTATCCGTAAAGTTGCACAACTCTACAAAAAATATGGTATCAAAAGTATTACCATGGACGATGTTGCCCGTGAACTCGGCATCTCCAAAAAAACGCTCTATGAACATTTTTCAGATAAAATGCATCTTGTGGATGCTGTTGTCGATTTGGAAGTAAACCTTAACGATATCCGCCTGCAGGAGCTAAAAAATAAGTCGGAAAATGCCGTGCAGGAGGTGTTCCAAATCTTTCGCTTTCATCTTCAAATGCTGAAAGAATACAACCCGGCACTCGAATTTGACTTGAAAAAATATTACCCTGAAAATTATTTCAGGCTCAAACGGATAAAACGTGCTAAAATACGGGAAACCACCCTGAGAAACCTGAAGAAAGGAAAACGTGAAGGCTTTTATCGTAAAGAGCTTAACGAAGAAATTATCACTAAACTCAACATTTTACGCATCGAGAGTCTGTACGAAAGTGACCTTTTTAGTCAGGAAGAACTTTATTCTCACGCTTTTTCAAAAGAAATGTTTTTATACCATTTGCATGGCATTCTTTCCTCAAAAGGAATTGAATATTTAAATAATAATCTTGAACAATTAAAATTAACAAAATAATATGAAAAATCTTAGCCTTTTTCTCGTAACCCTGCTCTTCCTTTTGGCTTCGTGCGGAAACGAGACCAAACCGAAAACGGAACAACAAATTATAAATTACCAAAAGCAGGTAATTATCATTAATAAAAAAATTGACAGGCTACAACAAAAACTAAATAAAAAAAATAAAGGTAAAGTGATCACTACCGGACGCAAAATTACGGTGAACGTCCTTAAGCTGCAACCAACAGTTTTTAACCATTATTTTGATGCTTCCGCTGAAGTAGAAAGCATTCATGAAGCTTACGTAAGTCCCGAAGTAAGCGGGCAGGTTGAAAAAATCTTTGTGAAAGAAGGAGACCATGTTAAAAAAGGCCGACTGCTGGCGCAACTCAATTCCGACATCATGCAGGACAACATCCGGGAGTTGAAAACATCGCTGGAGTTGGCATCCTACACTTACACAAAGCAGAAATCACTTTGGAAGAAAAAAATCGGTTCCGAACTACAGTACCTGCAAGCCAAAACAAATTATGAAAGCCTCCGGAATAAACTGCTTACCCTGCAAACGCAATACCAACGCTCGTTTATTAAATCGCCCATTGATGGATATGTTGATGCCATCGACCTGAAGGTAGGGGAGATGGCGATTCCGGGTCAACGGTTTTTTCATGTGATAAACCTGAACAGACTTTATGTGAATGCGCAGATTTCAGAATCCTATTTGCCTATTATCCACGAAGGAGATGCCGTCGAGGTTCGCTTTCCGGCTTTTCCTTCCATAGTTCTGAATAAAAAGGTCTATCGTATCGGAAAGGTTATCATCAAACAGAGCAGGACCTTTAAACTTCAGTTGAAAGTAAATAATCCGAAACAGTTGTTGAAACCTAATCTGCTGGCCGTTATACGGATTAAAGATTATACCAATCCCAAAGCTATTGTCGTTCCGTCTATTATCGTTCGTGAAGATATTCAGGGATATTATCTGTATGTGGTTACCACGGAAGATGGTCAAAAAATTGCCCGAAAACGTTATGTGAAAACAGGAAAGTCGTTTAAAATGAAAACTGAAGTGAAAAGTGGCCTGAAAGCAGGAGAAACGATTATCACACAAGGATATAACAACGTAACTAACGGTTCTGTTTTAAACATTCAGAAATAGTTTTCTGTTGAAACAAAATCAAAACATAAAGCTTTTTTAATCAGCGAAGCATGAATATAAAGAAAGAAGAAACAGATAAGGTTATCCGGGATTTTAAACTCTCCACCTGGGCGCTCAACAATAAAAATACGGTCTATCTTTTTACCATAATTACCATAATTTTCGGATTTGTTGCGTATGTGGCGTTGCCCAAGGAGCTGTTTCCGGACATTAAAATCCCTACGGTGATGGTGCAGACTATCTACCCCGGCAACCCGCCCGTTGACATGGAAAATTTGGTTACCCGTCCGTTGGAAAAACAACTCGAGTCGGTAAAAGGTATCAAAAAAATGACTTCTATCTCCTCTCAGGATGCCTCCAGCATTTTTGTGGAATTTCATACCAACGTGGACATACGCAAAGCCCTTGATGACATAAAAGATGCGGTTGATAAAGCGAAAAAAGACCTGCCCGACGACCTGCCAACCGATCCGCAGGTAACCGATATTGACATCTCTGAGTTTCCGGTTATCAACGTGAACCTTTCGGGAAATTTCAGCCTGAGCGAGCTGAAAGGATTTGCCAACGATTTAAAAGATGAGTTTGAGTCCATTTACGAAGTTTCCAAAGTAAACATCACCGGTATTACCGACAGGGAGGTGAAAATTTTTCTGAACCCTTTCAAAATGGCAGCCATGCAGGTGAGTTTTACCGATGTGGAAAATGCCGTGAAATTTGAGAATATGTCCATCTCAGGCGGGGAAGCCAAAATCGGAAAAATAGATCGTGCTGTCCGGATTATCGGCGAATTTAAAGACCCCAAACAAATTGCCAATATTATTGTAAAACGTGATAAGGGTCACATAGTCTATATGCGCGATATCGCCACCGTAAAATATGGTTTTAAGGAACGCGACAGTTATTCGCATCTCGACAAACAACCGGTGGTGACTTTGCAGATTGTAAAAAAAAGCGGTGAAAACCTTCTCTCCACTACTTCCCAGGTTTTTCAGATTCTGAAGGATGCACGGAAATCAAAACTTATCCCCGACAACCTGAAAATTACCATCACCAACGACCAGTCTAATCAGGTGAAAAAACAGATTAACAATCTGGAGAATAGTATTATCATGGGGATAATTTTTGTTGTAGCCATTCTTTTCCTGTTTTTGGGTACACGCAACTCGCTTATTGTGGGCTTCTCTATTCCTATGTCCATGCTTATGGCTTTTATGGTGATGGGCATTGCCCACTTCAAAATCAACATGATGGTTCTTTTTGCACTGATTCTTGCCCTCGGCATGTTGGTGGATAATGCCATTGTGGTTACCGAAAACATCTACCGGTTTGTGCAGCGGGGCTATCCTGTAAAAGAGGCTGCCCGGCAAGGTGTGGGCGAAGTGGCCATGCCCATTATTTCTTCCACGGCCACTACGCTGGCGGCTTTTCTTCCACTGGTTTTCTGGCACAGCATCATTGGTGAGTTTATGAAATTTCTTCCCATTACGCTGATTATTGTACTCACAGCTTCGCTGTTTAATGCGCTGGTGATTGTTCCGGTTATTTTTGTGGACTTCTACAAGCCGGATGACAACAACACTTTGCCCAACACGAAAAGAAGTCTTCGTTTTGCCGCAATATTTGCTGCTTTGGCCGTTGTGGCTTTTGTAGCCAAATGGAATATTTTAGGCTCTTTGCTCGTGGGGGCGGTTATTTTAGGTTTACTGAACCTGGCTTTTCTCACGCGACTTGCCATTTGGTTTCAGAAAGTTTTCCTTGTGTGGTTAGAGGAGACTTATCTGCAGTTTGCCCGTTTTGCCATTCGTAAAAACAACTCCTATTGGATCATTGCGGGCACTTTTGCTTTGATGTTTTTAACGATCTGGTTTTATTTTGCCAGCAAACCCAAAGTGGACTTTTTCCCTACTTCCGAGCCTAAGCTCATCAATGTGATTGCTGAAATGCCTATCAGTACCGATATCAAGGTCTCCGACTCCATAATGCAGGTGATACAGACAAAAGTTTACCAGCTCATCCAGCCTGATATGAACATAGTAAAATCAGTTTTGACCGTTACCGGAAAGGGTGCCGTGGGACAGAACGAAGGTTTTACCAGTCGTGGCGGTGCGCCCAACAAAGGTATTATCACCATTAACTTTGTGGAATTTCAGAAAAGGCACGGCATCAACACCTTTACCATTATGCGCCGCCTGGCCGATACTTTGATTGGGAAATATCCAGGGGTTAACATTTCTCTTGAAAAACAGCGGGAAGGGCCTCCGGTGGGCTATCCTATCAATATCGAAATCAGCGGAAAAGGATTTTCCACTCTGCTCTGGGTCACAGACAGCATTAAAACACTGATTAACAGAAAAAATATTCCCGGCATCGAAGGCCTTGACATGAATTTGAATGTGGGGAAACCGGAACTTTTGGTGAAGATTAACCGTGACAAAGCCCGCCGTTTTGGCCTCTCCACAGGACAAATAGGCGATGCCATCCGAACGGCCCTGTTCGGAAAAGATATCTCCGATTTTAAACAGGGAGAAGATGAATATAAAATACGGATGATGCTGGCCGACAGATATCGCTATAACATCTCCGACTTGATGAACCAGCGCATAACCTTCCGTTCGCAATCTTCCGGGAAAATTATCCAGGTGCCTATTTCGGCTGTTGCCAATTATAAATATGGCTCTACGTATGGAGCTATTACGCGGATTAACCGGAAAAGAGTGATTACCTTGCATTCCAATGTGATAAAGGGATATAATGCTAATGAAATTAATGCGAAACTGAAAAAGATGCTGGCCGGTTATCCCGTGCCTGCCGGCTATAAAATTAGTTTTACCGGAGAACAGCAGTCGCAGGCTGATGCCGCTAAATTTCTTTCCAAAGCTATGCTGATAGCGCTGGCACTCATTATGATTATTCTGGTTAGCCAGTTTAACTCTTTTGTGAAACCTTCCATTATCATGTTCAGTGTTATTCTGAGTACCATTGGCGTATTTGGCGGGCTGGCGACCTTCCACATGGATTTTGTGGTGCTGATGACAGGCATAGGACTGGTGTCACTGGCCGGAGTGGTGGTGAACAATGCCATTGTCCTGATTGATTACATCGGGTTGGTAAAACTTCGCAAGAAAAAAG
>CAYLSW010000088.1:0-8254 GCA_964386145.1 uncultured Lentimicrobiaceae bacterium
TTGGGATATTTTTTAATTTCAATACGCCAGCCCTGGTCATCGGTCAAATGCCAGTGAAAAGCATTGAATTTATACATAGCCATCATATCAATATAACGCTTGATGTCGGCAGGTGGAAAGAAATGACGGCTCACATCAAGGTGCATTCCCCGGTATGAGAATCGCGGCGCATCCTGAATAAAAAGTTGAGGAACTTTCAGGTCTTTTTTAGGACTTAAAGTATAAAAAGAAGGCGGAAAAAGTTGCAGCAACGATTGTATCCCGTAAAAAATTCCCGCAGATTTTGGTGCTAAAATGGAAATATTTCCTTTTTCCACTTTAAGCTGATAGCCTTCTGCACTTTTCGATGCTCCCGGCACCAAACGAAGAACGATAGCATTTTTCGTATTCTTATTTTTTAAAGCAAAAACGATTTTCGGTTTAAAGCCGGTATGTTTCTTGATAATGTCAGCTAAATACTGTGACTCAAATTTCAAACTATCCTGATTCTCCACCAATATGCGGGTATGTTTGTCCAACCTGAAACTTCCCCGATAGACTGTAACATGCTCAGGACGAGGGATAATATTTAAAGATACTTTTTTCGGGATTTCCTGAAACGAAAAAACTGTGACAGATAAAATGGCTATTAGAATAAAAGCTAATTTTTTCATTGACTTATCGTTAAGATGATTGTATATGATGCTTCCCTATTTTATAACCTTTTATGGCAAAATAAAAGATGACAAAATAACAAACTATCAAAATGGAATAAGCGTGCGTACTTCCTACAGATTTTAGTCCGGCAAGATAACCGTACAGCAATGGAATAAGTGCTCCTCCGGCAATGACCATCACCAAAAATGCGGAGCCGCGTTTAGTAAATTTTCCCAATCCATCGATGGCCAGCGGCCAGATAGCAGGCCACATAATGGAATTGGCGAAACCGAGAGCAGCAATAGAAAAAATGGAAACATAGCCGTGTGTGAAGACAGCTACCAGTGTGAAAAATATCCCCAGAAGGGAAAAGTATTTTAACGCTTTCTGTTGTGAAATATATTTTGGAATACTGACAATTCCAACCAGATATCCCACCATCATGGCTACCAACGTGAAAGAAGAGAAAAATTTTGCCACATTAATGTCAAACCCGAGAGAAAGCCCATAGTTGATGAGTGTATCCACTGAGAGTACCTCAGCCCCCACATAAAAAAACAGCGCCAGCACACCGAACCAAAAATATGGAAATTGAAAAATACTTTTTCTTTTATGTTCTTCACCGGCTGTTACAGTCTCCTCCTGAGCTTCTATTTCCGGTAAATTGGAGATAAGTATCAGCAATGCCATGACAATAAGGGCAATAGCAATAATCACATACGGGAGTATTACCTTTTGGGCAAGTGCATCAAGCGCATCAATTTTTGCGACCTTACCCAGCCCGGCAAGACTGTTCTGAATTTTGCCGATTCCCGTCAAAATTACGGCTCCCAAAATTATGGGACTCAGGATACCGGCAAATTTGTTGGCAATGCCCATAATGCTAATCCGTTTGGCTGCACTTTCAATAGGGCCTAAAATGGTGACATAAGGATTAGCTGCTGTCTGCAGGATGGCAAGGCCTGTTCCCTGAATAAACAAACCGGTGAGAAACCAAAAATAGGTTCGGGAGTAAGCTGCCGGTACAAAAATCAGAGCGCCGATCGCCATAATAAACAGCCCGAGTGACATTCCTTTTTTGAACCCTACTTTTTCCAGTACTTTAGACGAAGGAATAGCCATTACGAAATAAGAGATATAAAAAGCAAACGTCACGAGATAAGACTCAAATGAAGTGAGCTCACAAGCAGTCCGCAGGTAGGGAATAAGGGTGGCATTCAACCATGTTACAAAACCGAAAATAAAGAATAACAGCCCAATAATGATGATGGGGTCTAATGACTTCTTCTTTCTGATGACGATATCTTTATTCATTTACTCTTAATTTATTAAGATTTAATTTCTGTTTTGAAACGAGAGAAGCTGCTCCCACCATAGCAATCTCCGGACCGATAGCAGGCATAATCTTCAAATTATCAATTACATGATCGTAAGGAAATTTCCGAATAGTTTCCCACATGCTTTTCTTAAACAAATTGAAATTGCTGCTAATGGAACCACCGAGCATAACGGCTTCGGGGGCAAAAGTGTGCATTATCATTTTTACCCCTTCTCCAAGATGATATCCAAACTGAGAAAACATTTCCAATGCTTCTGCATCTCTTTCGGCAGCCAGCCGGGAAGCTTCTTTGCCGGTAATGCCGTATTGTCTTTGAAAGAATTGTCCGCTGCAGTATTGTTCTAATATACCATCTTTGTAAGGTAAAAAACCAAATTCACCGGCTCCGCTGTTCACCCCTTCATACAGTTCTCCATCGAGAATAAGGCCTCCCCCCAAACCGGTACCGAGTGTAAGGCCTATGAGGTTGTTGAATTGTTGTCCTTCTCCGTAATTGTTAGCGCCAAGCACAAAACAATTGGCATCATTATTTATTTCAACTTCCCTGTGAAAAACGGATTCCAATTCCAATTTCAAAGACAAATGGGTTAAAGAGGGAATATTGTGGGCATTGTAAACAATACCGTTTCTCGTATCTACCAAACCGGGAATCCCCACGCCAATACCTGAGAATTCCTTAATATCCAATGCTTTTATGGTCCTGACAATAGCCTCTAAAACTTTTCCTTTTTCTTCTTTTGCAGGGGTCGGCGACGTGAAGCTTTTGATTAGCTTGTTACCTTCCACCCATCCGGCACTGATTTTTGTACCACCAACATCTACTCCTATTGTCGGTAAATTGTTCGGCATAAGATTTTTAAACATAAACAATTAATGTTTTGATAGTTTGTTTTGTCTATTAATTTTTTGTCTGTTTCCTGAACGCGCTATATTAAGAAATCCGGAGATGAAAAAATTTCATCAAAATCCTTCCATCGACTTTTCTAATTCTCTGGCCTGTTGCAGGAAAGTATCTACGTTCATTTCTTTAAAAAACAGCAGCCCGTGAGCTGCTCTGATGCGGGGCGAAGGATTCTCATAAAAGAAATTCTTTCCCAACAGGAGTTGTATGTGTTTCATTTGATCTATCCATATCTGTTGTGCCAAAGTGCTAAATTTCCCATCTAACAAATAGCTTGGAAAAGAGGCTTCCACCTGACTCAGGTAACAATCGGTAAAGGTCTCATCAAGAATGGCAAGCGTATTGAGCGACACAGGGACAAACACATCAGCCTCGGAAGGATGAAAACGATACCACACATTCCGGTATCCAATAATACGTAACTTGCTCAGGTCTTCTTCTTTGCGCCATAACCTGACAGCTTCGGCAATAGCCTGCAACACTTTGTAATGTGTATCGGGGCCGCTGCCTTCCGGATCAAGAGCCAGGCTGATAACCGTAGGCTTAATGGTACGCAATTGTTCTAAAACGGGCATTACATCACGCGAATGTTCGGGCTGTTCCGTAAAGATGTCACCCGTGTAGAAACCCAGCCGCAGATGATGCACATTCTCCACCTTTACACCAAAATGGGCCCAAACGAGCTCTTCTTCAAACTCACGTAACATTCCTTTCAGCTTTTGGATATCGGGAGGATTTTTTTCACCGTCATACGAATTTTCCAAAACTCGAATAATTTCATTGATTCTGATAGTCAATTCACCCGTATCTTTTACCGAATAATTATCCACAATAGCTCTGACGAGGCGATGGCTTAAACCCCTTCTTCTTTCGATAGGCTCTCCCGAAGCAACTTTTCCAAGATAATGATAAACATCTTTATCCCACTTATGTTTATACCCCGTCTGATAAAAATCAGGGTAGTGTATCATTTGAATTTCATCCCGCTCAAGAAACATTATAATATCTCTCAAAGCGTTGATGATAAACTTGTTGGTCACGGCTGTAAAACCTGAAGTAAGGATACTGAAATCAAAAGTATTGGTCGCCTGGCGTAATTGGTGAGCAATATAAGGCTGAATGCCAAGCATAATATCATCGTGATGCGGGCCGGTGTGATAATAGCGCTGGTTTTCTTCCTTGCGCATTCCTTTGACCAGTTTGCTTTTGATATTTTCTATGACACGGGAAACTGTTTTTTCATTCAAATCCGGAATACGACTACAATAAGGGTCGTTTTTCAGGTCCTCAAGTGTCAAATGGTGACCGTATTTATCCAGTTTTTTTACCAGATCCAGTACTGCTCTTTCGGTTTTTTCTTCAGTCCACCCATTACTATAATAGGTATCAACGCTGTCGTGTAGTTTTACGGCGGCTCCTTTTGTCAGATAGAAACGTGCATTTTTCAGTTTTTGTAAAACAGAACCGGGATATTTATTGGAGGGTTCGTTTTCCAGCGCCTTTTTCACTACTTCAGCTTTAGCTTCACCGGCACCAAAAATAATGGCTACAGCTTCGGGGTTATAAGTAATGGTATGAAGTCCAATGGTTATTACCAGTCGATTTTTTGAGATATCAATTCCTCCCAAATCGCCGGCAGCTACTGCCTGAGTTTCAAAATTTGTTTCAATCAACCTTGTTGTGGAAAAATGGTCAGAGCCTTTTATATTGAAAGCAATGTGGCCGTCAGGGCCGATGCCCCCAAGGAAGAATCCGATACCTCCTTTTTGTCTGATTTTTTCTTCGTAACGGGCACACCACTCATCAATCTTAAAGATGGAATCTTTCTGACAGCGTTCCCGGTTAGTTTTGGCTTCGCGATAACGTAAACTCAGATCAACTCTCAGGTCAGGAAAGATTTCCTCATAGGTTTTGTTCTTGTACAAGAGGATTTCGTTGGCATTAATGAGCATCGCATTGGCCGAATCCAGCCCGAAACCTTTGATGTAAAACTCATTTACATAGTTATAAAAACTATTTTTTTGTGTCGGATTAATAGGATAAAACTCGTCTATCTGAACAAATTGGAGATTTGACAAATTGGGTTTGAAAGGGAGGTGCAGGCCATATTCATTCAACAGCTTTTCTCCTTTTTCGTTGTTCCAGTTTCTCAATAAATATTGTGTCCATCGGATGAAATATTCCGGGGTTTTCCCGGTAGGAAGGCTGATGACTCCTTGGGGATTGTCGTGTGCCCACTCAAGAAAACGCAAAGCGGTTATCAATCCAAGCTGTGGAAAATTGTCAACGACGACATAAGGGATTCGTGAATTTTGTTGTTCGGAATCCTGCCTGGAAATAAAGTGTGATTCAACCGGAGAAAAAAGTTTCATATCTGTTTTTAAAATATTCAAAAAAAATCAGGGCAGCCGAATTTGTTAAGGAACCTAATTAAAACTACTGTTTTATGAGAAAAACACAAATTATTCATGCTGCCCTGAAGAAACACTAAAAAAGTTACAAACAATCTCCCTTTGCGTATACTTTCTGCTGCTTTCTTTTGAAAAAAGAAGCAGTATCATACCTAATGTACTGTTTATAAAAGGGCGATTCAGGTAAAATAAATTAAACATATATTAATTTTCAAATAAGCTTTCCATCACATTTATTACATTACCGAGAAGATCTGCTGTGTTTCCCAATTCGCTGATGCCAAGCGTCATACTTTCTCTGCTAATACCGAAAGTATATTGTTGCAATGCCTGCTCAATGGAGGTGGTCAGATACGACCCGGCTTCGGTAAGCGGCCCGCTGAGAATGATCATTTCAGGGTTTAAAATTTGAACTAAAGAACCAATGCCTTTGCCCAAATCGAATCCTATCTTTGAAATAATACTTATGGCAAACTGATCATCTTTTTGGGCTGCTTTTAGAATTAATTTCGGGGTTATGTTGGTGACTTTGTTGTGGGCCATCTCTTTGATAAGCGTCATTTCCCCCTTTTCAATGGCTTCAATAGCCAGGCGGGTAAGTGCCGCCCCCGAAGTCACTGTTTCCAGACAACCGCGTTTGCCGCAACTACACAGGTAGCCTCTTTCGTCTGTCATGGGTATATGGGCAAATTCCCCTGAAAACCCACGTGCACCGTGATAAGGTTTTCCGTTGAGAATCATTCCCATGCCAATCCCCCATCCGAGGTGAAGAACCAAAACATGTTGTTTGCCAAATGCCTTTCCAAAACGAAATTCTGCTAAAGCCTTCGCCTGGGTATCATTTTCAATGACTACCGGCTTATGAAATTTTGCTGCAAAAAGGTCGCGTAAAGGTTCGTCAAAATGTAAAATGGAATGGTTAATTCCCTTTTCCGATTCCACTAAACCCGGCATGTCTATCCCGATACCGATAATACGACTTTCGTCCACGCCTGATTCTTTTATCATGTCCCGGGCAAATTCGTAGATGCGATTTACAATTGAAAAATCATTTTTCAGCTCCAGAGGCAATTCTTCAATGCGTGTCGCTTTTTTATTGGTACTGTCAAAAAGCGCCAAACGCGTTACATAATTCCCTATGTTAATGGATAACACATATAGGGCGTTTTTTTGCAGGCCGTATAAATTGGGGCGACGTCCCCCTTTGGAAGATCCCGAACCCAGTAAATGGATGATCTCTTCCCTTATTAATTCATCAATCAGGTTTTGTAGTGTAGGGGCACTTACATCAAGACCTTTCATTATCTCAGATAGTGTCATTGGCCCTTGCAAATACAAGGCCCTTACAATCTTCTTCTTTTGGAAATGTTTCTTCAGCTCAACCCTGGTGAGCTTTTCAAGGAAACCGTCTGCTTGGAATAAGGACATTTTTTTTGGTTTGAAAAGGCAAATGTATGTAACTTTTTAATAAAAATACAATATTTTAATAAAATTTTTATAAAAGTTTTTTTATTTGCATAAAAATATTGATAAATAATGTTATATCACGTTGGGACACTAAACCACCACAACAGGTTAAGAGACAAAGCCTCTTTTGTTTCTACTCCGGGTTGTCGTAAGGTTAACAGTGCTAACAGATAAATATCCTTAAATCTGCAAGACTCTTTCTACTGCAAGGCCGAACAGCACGCTATTGTTGACAATGCTCGCTTTAAGTTCCTCACCGTAGCTAATGCTACGCTTGCAGTACTTATGCGCTGTGCTTCTCAACACTAACGCACATTTCAACCTTTCGTAACAAAACAGCCCTGCGGATTTAAGGAATATTTTAAATTTGTTTGAGAAGAGTTTATTTCTGATATTCAATTTTCTCTGTGACAAGATTTAATTAGTTTTGTAAAAAATTGGATACGGAGGACTAATATTGAAAGCAGGAAAGAAAAAGGAAAAAATTGGTATTCAAGACATTGCAATGGCTCTGAAGGTTTCGGCATCGACGGTTTCAAGGGCGTTGAACGACCATCCACGTATTAGCAGAAAAACAAAGGAAAAAGTAAAGCAGGCCGCTTCACAGCTGGGATATCATCCCGGTGTACCGGAATTGATGAATCCCGAAAAGATCGAAGTTGTTGTCGTCCTGGTGTCCTCTCTTGAAAACAGCTTGTATCGTGAAATTATTTTCGGGATTACAAATTTCCTGAATACAAATAATTACCAAACTTTTGTGGTCGATACTCATGGTGATGATAAACGGGCAGGTGCCTTCTTTAAAACTTACAGAAAATATGGCATTAGTGGAATTATCCATCTTATTTCCAATGTAAATCTCCCTGAGGATTATTATTCTATTATTCAAAGAGATGCGATACCATTGGTAACGGTTTTAGAGCAGGATACAGACACCGGCAGCAGCTCGGTATTACCTGATATGTTCCACGGCGTCTATAAAATTGTTAAGTACTTAATGGCGCTTGGGGTTAAGAATATCTCTTTGTTGCTGGAGGATGGAAACAAGCCGGAAGATTCTCAGCTGGTCACTTCTTTTCAAATAGTGCTGGAAATGCTGGACGGTAACATGGCCTTGCCGATGGTGGAGTATGTTGAACGAGGTGGGGAAGCTTTTGCCAAAAAGGTGACCGCTATACTCCATCGTCAAGAGAAACCGCAGTGTATGCTGGTAAAAGATATTCTTTCGGCAGTGGAAGTATCCCGGCTTGCTGAAAAAATGAAAATTAAGATTCCCGAAGATTTACTGCTGATAGCTATTGGGGCAGATGAATATCCCGGATTAACCGATAATTTATCCCTGCTAAAACTGCCGGGTTACGATATGGGCTATGAGGCTGCAGAAATGTTACTGGAAAAAATTCGAAATCCGGAAACAGAGAATCAAACAGTCATAAAACCGATTGATTTTATATTGAAAGGGTCAGCTATCAGGTTAAAATAATTCCGGGAAAGTTATTA
>CAYLSW010000089.1:0-8241 GCA_964386145.1 uncultured Lentimicrobiaceae bacterium
TAAATGTCAAGTATTTGGTCAAAATATTTTTAAATATGGGAGAACGGACGATTGTTCATTTGGATTTAGACAGCTTTTTTGTGTCGGTAGAACGGCTGACAAACAGCGCGTTAAAGGGGAAGCCTGTGATTATCGGCGGGCTTTCCGACCGGGGTGTGGTGGCGAGTTGCAGCTACGAAGCCCGCCGGTTTGGCGTCCATTCGGCTATGCCCATACGTATGGCGAGACAGCTGTGCGGCGATGCCATTTTTATCCGTGGCGACATGGAGCGCTACAGCAAATATTCCGGGATGGTAACGGAAATTATTGCCGAAAGCGCTCCCGTTTACGAAAAAGCCTCCATCGATGAGCACTATCTCGACATCACCGGAATGGATCATTTTTTCGGAAGTTTGAAATGGACACATGAGCTGCGCCGGCGTATCATCAAGGAGTCGGGATTACCTATCTCTTTTGGGTTGTCGATGAACAAAACTGTCTCAAAGATAGCCACCGGTGAAGCCAAACCCGACGGTGAGCTATATATCCCACCCGAGAAGATAAAGCCTTTTTTGTTTCCGTTGTCCATTCGGAAAATCCCCATGGTGGGACAGAAAAGTTACCGGTTACTACGTTCCATGGGCGTTTCTACCATCCGCACACTGAGTCTGATTCCGCCGGAAATGCTGATGCAGGTCATGGGTAAAAACGGGCTTGCCATTTGGGAAAAAGCCAACGGCATCGACCTCTCACCAGTGATACCTTATACCGAACAGAAGTCTATCAGTACAGAACGTACCTTTGACCTGGATACTACCGACATGGTCAAACTGCGCTATGTACTCATCGGGATGACGGAAAAAATTGCTTTTGAGTTACGCAGAAAGAGCAAGCTTACAGGCTGTATCACCGTGAAAATCCGCTATGCCAATTTTGATACCCACACCCTGCAAAAACAGATCCCCTACACCGCTTTCGACCATGTTTTGATAAAAACAGCACTGGAACTTTTCGACCGTCTTTATCAGCGCAGGATGCTTATCCGCCTGGTTGGCATACGCTTTAGTCATTTGGCGGGAGGTGGACAGCAGCTGAATCTCTTTGACGAAAAGCCGGAGCTGGCAAACCTTTACCAAGCCATGGACCATATCCGGAAGCGTTACGGAAAACAGGCTGTGCAACGAGTGGCGAGCAGTGTTTGACGCTTGGAATTTAGATTTGGTTCCCTTCATTGGCTCCTCACTTATTCATTCGACATTCTTTTTTAAGCATAGAATTTACGCTGGAGAGATTACCATCGCATGAGGCAAGGCAGGATTTACTCACCAAAATGCTCTTTCGACAAAAGAACATTCCGGGCCGTCATGTTCGCAAAGCCATGATTCTATGCCGAATTTAATTGAATTTCCTGTCTGACCCTTATTTCTCATCTTAGCCGACAGGGCAGGCAAGAGACAAGACAAATTATAACACTTCGCTCATTCAGATTTGTAATCCGAATGCAAAGGGGCTAATAGGATTTTTGATCCGATTGAATGAACAATTGAAACAGAATAATTGGTTATCAATTAAATACAAATTAAAAACCCTGCAGTACAATGCTTCCGGATTGCAAATCCGGAAGAGCAGGTCAATCAAAAAAAACAGAAAATTTTTCAAAATACTGTTAACTACTAATCAATTATTTGTACTTTTGCCGCGAAATGAGAGACACAAACAAACATTACCAGGCCCCATTGGCAATAATCTCCTGTTGTTGCTGTTGCTAAGCAATATCTTCTCATTCTTTTTCATCACAATTTCCTATTACATATTTCGAATTAACGGATTTTCCCGATAAGAGTATTTAAAACATGAAACGATTGCCATTTAAAGTTTATTACTTTCGCATATCAAGCACCCGGTGTTGTCGGTTTGAGATTGCGCCATGGAATTTTAGCAGGCTGCAATAAAAGTTACCTTAAAAACTGAAAAAGGTTTGTTGACACAACAATTTCGGCTTGCTACAAACTAAATTCAAATTAAAATACACATTAACGGCCTCTGGCCAATTTATAAAGTAAAGTTATGAACTACAAGAATAATATTTTAGAAACCATTGGAAGGACTCCATTAATAAAATTAAACCATATTAACAAAGGCTTGCCCCCCTTAATGTTAACAAAGCCGGAGTCCTTTAACCCCGGAGGCAGCAGCAAAGACCGGATTGCTGTTTCAATGGTTGATGAAGCAGAGCAAAAAGGTTTATTAAAGCCGGGAGGCACCATTATCGAACCCACATCGGGGAATACCGGACTGGGGTTGGCGCTGGTTGGGATTATGCGCGGATATAAACTCGTCTTCACAATGCCTGATAAAATGAGTAAAGAAAAGGAGGATATACTCACAGCCCACGGTGCCAGAGTAATCAGAACCCCCACAGAGGTAGATGCCGATGATCCAAGAAGTTATTATAAGGTAGCTGAAAGATTATTGAAAGAAATTCCCAATTCATTCTCCCCCAACCAGTATTTCAACGAAAACAATCCGGATGCTCATTATCGTAGCACCGGACCGGAAATCTGGGAGGACACAGATGGAAAGATCACACATTTTATTGCCGGTATCGGAACAGGAGGCACCATCTCGGGTGTTGGAAGATATCTGAAAGAGAAAAATCCTAACATCAAGGTAATCGGTGTTGATACCGAGGGGTCTCTGTATGAAGATTATTTTAAACACAGGAAAACGGAAATCCACTCCTATTTAATTGAAGGCATCGGAGAAGACTTTGTCCCTCCTATTGTGAACTTTAGAGAAATTGACGACATCATCACCGTCTCCGATAAAAATGCCTTTGCCACAGCGAGAGAGCTCGTGAGAAAAGAGGGTATTTTCTCCGGGTCTTCTGCCGGTGCCGCTGTTTATGCAGGTATGCAGTATGCACATGACCTGTCTCCTGAAGATGTTGTGGTTATTTTACTTCCCGATACGGGCAGAAACTATTTAAGCACGTTGTACAACGATGACTGGATGATAGAAAAAGGCCTTCTGAATAATGTTTATGTCACTCCGCCAGTAGGGATATGACGTGCCGAGATAATAATTCATTAACTTTAACAATAATTTAAAAATATATTTTCATGAATTTTTCAACAAAAAGCATACACATCGGCGAACAGCCGGATTTTCGTGAAGGTGCCAGCGGTGACGTCATTGCCCCTTTACATTTATCGACAACTTTTGCCCGTGAAGTAGTTGAAATTCCTACTGCCGGATTCGAATATTCGCGATCTTCAAATCCAACGAGAAAGACTTTGGAACATAAACTGGCTGCCATTGAGAAAGCCCAATTCGGATTGGCTTTTGCTTCTGGTCTTGCTGCCGAGACAAGCCTCCTGATGGCACTCCTAAAAACAGGCGACCATGTTATTGCTACAGATGATTTATATGGCGGAACCCAGCGTTTGTTCAGAAAAGTCTTTGCAGCAAGCTATGGGATAAACTTCAGTTTTGTGGATACTTCTGTGCCAGTGGATATAAAAAGTGCCATTAATGAAAAGACAAAGTTGATTTGGGTGGAAAGCCCGACAAACCCTTTGTTAAAACTGTCAGATATTGCGGAAATTGCAATCCTTGCAAAGCAAAATGGGATTCTCGTTATTGTGGACAATACGTTTATGAGTCCGTTTTTCCAAAGTCCACTGGAGTTAGGAGCAGACATTGTGGTTCACAGCACATCAAAGTACATCAATGGCCACAGTGATTCCATCGGTGGTGCCGTGATGCTCAATGACAAAAATTTGTTTGAGAAAATTCAATTTATTCAAAATTCGGCCGGGGCTATCCTCTCTCCTTTTGACAGTTACATAGTGCTAAGAGGGATAAAAACCTTAAGCATGCGAATGGAAAGACACGCCGAAAATGCTTTCCGGGTTGCGGAATTTCTTGAACGTCACCCCAAAGTTAAAAAGGTGATCTACCCGGGACTAAAATCACACCCTCAGTTTGAACTGGCCAAAAAGCAAATGAGTGGTTTTGGCGGAATGATTACGGCAGAGCTGAGGGGTGACTTAACCAGTACCGAGAAGTTCATCAAAAGCTTACAATATTTTTCCCTTGCAGAGAGCCTTGGCGGGGTGGAATCTTTAATTGAGTTGCCTGCATTGATGACCCATGCATCGGTACCGCAGGAAGACCGAATCAAATTGGGGATTACGGATACACTGATAAGAATTTCCGTTGGTGTGGAGGATGCAGACGACCTGTTAAACGATATGGAAGCCGCTCTCGTAACGGTTTAGCAAGAGTTATGCCTCGCTGTCACAAGTAGGCTAAAGTGGATATGGTAATTTTCAGGACAAAAATATCTTAAATGGAAACGCCCAGCCATGTTTTTGCCAGAAATCCGATACCAAAAGAAATGGCGGCGACACCCAGCGAAATCAATGCCATGGTTAAAAACCGCTTTCTGAAGTTGACCTCTTTGGCCACCGAAATATAATAATTGTAAGTGGCAATAATGAGAAGTGTCATGCCCAGCATAACCGCCATAGCGATTTTGGTGCCGGAAAACAGAAAATAAGGAAAGACCAGCAGCAGCACTGTTACCAGGTAGGCCACACCCGTGTAGATGGCTGCCGTAACCGGGTTGACATCCTCTTTTTCCTCCTCTTCCTGCGAGGCGAGGTAGCCGGACGAAGCCATGGACAAGGCTGCTGCAATGCCCATGATCAGGCCGGTAATGCCTATCACCAGGTTATTGCTGAACGCAAAACTCAATCCTACCAGCGTGCCGGTAAGCTCCACCAGGGCATCGTTCAGTCCCAGCACGATAGCGCCCACATACGAAAGCCGTTTATCGTTTAGAATTCCAATGAGTTCCTTCTCATGCGCCTCCTCATCCAGTGCTATCGTACTTACCTCTGGATGTTTTTCAGCTGCTTTCAGGTAAAACTCGTGCGCATGTTCTTCGCCACTTTCCATGAGTTTCAGCGCGAAGCTCAATCCGAAAAGACGGGCCAGCATCAAGTACCAGAATACTTTCAGCCGGTTTGGTTTAAGTTCCTGACCGGTGATGTTTTTCCAGGTATGATAATGTCGCAGTTCGTCGTTAGAAATATCCTTTAACAATGCCCTGTTTTTTTCATCTTTCGCTAACTCCGAAAGCCTTTCATACACAAAATACTCCGTGATTTCGGCCCTTTGCTGCGACAAAAACGCACCATCTATAGTTTCTTTCATTGCATTATTTTTTATTGATGGTTTTTTACTTACCCGGTGCAAAAATAGACAAATACGGGAGAGCGGGAAAGCCTCAAACCGACCAATATCCCAAAGGTAACCCTGCACCATCCCGGATTTGTCCTCCTGCCTTTGATTTACTGTTTTTTGCAACCATGAAAGCAGGATGAAAAGGAAGAACCTCCGGAAAACCAATTGGATAGACTTCATAACTTTCCGGCATCTTGCTATCTCCGCCTTTCAAGTGTTAACCTGCCTAAAAAGTCATTCAAAACCCAAAAAGACAAGGCGTTCAAATCCGGCATTTTTCCTAATTTTGCCCATTCAAAAAAAGCTGCGGAACATGATTGAATCCAAACTGGCCGAGGCCCTGACGAAAGCGGTAAAGACACTGTATCGACAAACGGTACAGCCGGATATTTTTCAGATACAAAAAACCCGTCCCGAATTTGAAGGCGACCTTACTCTCGTTGTCTTCCCCCTGCTTCCCCTGTCACACAAAGCCCCCGAATCCACAGCTGACGAGCTGGGACAATGGTTGGTGGAGCAGCTGGAGGAAATTACCGGTTACAACGTTATCAAAGGCTTCCTGAACCTGGAAATTGCTGATGCTTACTGGCTCTCCTTTTTCAAATCGGCTGCAGGAAAGGTGAACTTCGGCTTTAAACCGCCGCAGGATGAGCCCCCCATAGTGATTGAATACTCCTCCCCCAATACCAATAAACCATTGCATTTGGGTCATGTTCGCAACAATTTGCTGGGCTGGTCGGTAGCAGAAATTCTGAAAGCTGACGGGAAAAAGGTGATGAAAGTAAACCTCGTGAATGACAGGGGGATTCATATTTGCAAGTCAATGCTTGCCTGGCAAAAATGGGGCCATGGTAAAACTCCCGAAACCTCAGGACAAAAAGGCGATAAGCTGGTGGGCGATTTTTACGTTCTTTTTGACAAAGAATACAAAAAACAAATTGCAACATTAGTGAAACAGGGGACAGACGAAAAAGAAGCTGTCCAAAAAGCGCCGCTCATCATCGAAGCCAAAGAGATGCTGGTGAAATGGGAAGCCGGCGACAAGGAAGTACGGAAACTATGGAAAGAGATGAACAGCTGGGTTTATGCCGGTTTCGACACTACGTATAAACGCATGGGTATTGATTTTGATAAGATTTACTACGAATCGGAGACCTATCTGCCGGGCAAAGTGCTAATGAATGAGGGTCTGGAGAAAGGGATTTTTTACAAAAAAGAAGATGGCTCGGTGTGGTGTGACCTGACGGATGAAGGACTGGATGAGAAGCTGCTGCTCCGCGCCGATGGTACCTCTGTGTATATGACGCAGGACCTGGGCACCGCTCAACTGCGCTACGATGATTACCATCCGCAAAAACTCGTGTATGTAGTGGGCAATGAACAAAATTATCATTTTGAGGTGCTACAACAGATTTTGAAAAAACTTGGAAAAAGCTGGGCTGAAGGTATTTATCATCTTTCCTACGGTATGGTGGAACTGCCACACGGCAAAATGAAATCACGTGAAGGAACCGTGGTTGATGCTGACGACCTGATGGAGGAAATGGCCGCCACCGCTCGCAAAACTTCCAAAGAGCTTGGAAAATTTGACGATTTCACACCCGGAGAGTCCGCCAGGTTATACGAAATAATTGGCATGGGTGCGTTGAAATATTTCATTTTGAAAGTGGACCCGAAAAAGACCATACTTTTCAATCCGAAAGAGTCTATTGACTTCAACGGCAACACCGGCTCTTTCATCCAATATACCCACGCCCGTATTCGCTCTGTCCTTCGCAAAGCCGTGACTGCAGGTATCGTACCAAAAATAGAAAAAACAGCGGAATTATCACTGGAAAAGAAAGAAAAGTCACTTTTAAGACTGCTCTACGATTTTCCGCAAACCATCAGTTCGGCAGCCGCAACTTACAGTCCTGCCCAAATGGCCAACTACAGCTATGAGCTGGCAAAGGAATACAACCAGCTTTACCACGACCTGTCCATTCTGAAAGAGGAAGACCCAGCTAAACGCAATTTCCGGCTGCTGTTATCCGGTTTCACCTCGCAGGTGCTCCGCCAGGCCATGGGGCTGCTGGGCATTGAACTCCCCGAAAGAATGTAGGCTGCTTGCTTTTAAAGCTGTATCAGCTTGAGAAACAGACTCTCTGACAGCTACTTACCAACCTGGATTTCGGTAAGGCGAAGACGCCGGTGTTGCTCTTGTGCGCCCTGATGGATTTTTATACCTCAAAGGAACATGAAGGGCGCACAAAGGAGTACCAGGTATGAAAGAGAACTTAGCCTAAATAATATAAATTTTCTACTAAAAAATAAGGTTTAAATAAAAATTTTTATAAAGTCTTGGCATTTAAACAAAATTTTATATATCTTTGTGTTTTAAACAAAAAAATGTCAATATCTGAAATTGGAGAATACACAGAAAAACCTGTAAAGGTAGAACTAAAGGAACATTTTCAGAATAGGAAATCTGTACGCGTTTCGTATTTATTCGGCTTACATAACAAGGCAGAGATAATACAGAACCCTGATGGATGTGCCCCATCCTGCAAAACCGGATTGATGAATTACAGAAGGCAGAGATCATCCGTTACAACGAAAAAAAAATCGACCAACTCTTACAATAAGGTAAATGTCTTCCGGCTTTTCTTCGGGACAGGAGAGAAAAGGTGAAGTTTTGGAAAACAAATAAGAGAAAATGAGTAGAACAAAAACATAACGCAGACTAATTGTCACTTGAAGAGCATTTTTAATTTGGTCAGAAATTATGTAGTTACATCTCCTTTTGCGAGGTAAATTAATTTCAAAATCATTATCATTTTATAACATAAAAATAATTTTTTTCCATGAAACGACTCCTTTTTCCCATCTTCCTTGTGCTGCTTTTTGCAGTGAGTGCCTGCCGGTCGGGCCATGAGCCGGTGGATTATGTGAACCCTTTTATCGGTACCGGCGGGCACGGGCACACTTTTCCCGGAGCGACGGTTCCGTTTGGTATGGTACAGCTTAGTC
>CAYLSW010000090.1:0-8071 GCA_964386145.1 uncultured Lentimicrobiaceae bacterium
CGTCGCCTTGTGAAGCAAGCTCCGCCGCGTCTTTCCCTGAAATACTGTACTGGCGCTGAAAAAATCGACCACTACAATAGTGCTCCAAAATCCCATCTTCGTAAGGTAAGAAGCCAAACTCTCCGGCCCCGCAATTTACTCCCTCATATAAATGTCCGTTGATTACAATTCCTCCGCCAAGGCCAGTTCCTAAACTTAGACCAATCAGGTTTTGAAATTTTTTGCCATCGTTATAGTTCCTACTGCCAAGCGCAAAACAGTTGGCATCGTTATTGACAAAAGCGGCCATGCCCCACTCCTTTTCAAACAATTCCTTCAACGGAACCCCGGCCAGCGCGGGAATATTCTTAATATCGTAAGCAATGCCTGCCCGGGTATCTACCAGTCCGGGAACACCGATTCCGATTCCCACCGCTTCCTTGTTGAACACTTTATTGATCACCGAAAAGATGGCTTCAGTAACAATTTTTTGATTGTGAGTTTGAGGCGTTGGAATAGTTTCGTGGGCAATTATTTTGTCCTTTACCACCAAGCCGGCAGAAATCTTTGTTCCGCCAATATCAACGCCTACCACCATCTTTTGGGATTCTTCTTTCTTTTTATTCATAAGTTAAAAAATTATCCATTCATTGTAGCATAATGATTATGCTCCTTCCATTGATTTCTCCAGCTCTCTCGCCTGTTTGAGGAAGGTATCCACGTCCATACTTTTGAAAAATAACAAGCCATGGGCAGCCCTGATTTGCGGAGAAGAATTTTCGTAAAAGAAATTTTTCCCAAGTAATAACTCGATATGCTTCTTTTGTTCAATCCAGATTTGCTGCGACAGCGTACTGAACTTTCCGTCAAGCATATAACTCGGGAAAGAGGCATTTACCTGGCTCAGGTAGCAATCGGTAAAAGCTTCATCGAGAATAGCGAGCGAATTCAACGAAACCGGAACTATCACATCTGCTTCGGCAGGATGGAAACGATACCAGACATTGCGGTAGCCGATAATACGTAAATTATTAAGGTCTTCTTCTTTTCGCCAAAGCCTGACAGCTTCGGCAATGGCTTGCAACACTTTGTAATGAGTGTCGGGTCCGCTGCCTTCAGGATCAAAGGCCAGACTAATAACCGTTGGTTTTATCTCTTTCAACTGCTCCAGAATGGGCATTACATCACGCGAACGTTCGGGCTGTTCGGTAAAAATATCACCTGTATAAAACCCTAAGCGAAGGTGATGCACATTTTTTACACGTACTCCAAAGTGCGCCCAAACAAGCTCCTCTTCAAATTCGCGCAACATTCCTTTCAGCTTTTGAATGTCAGGAGGGTTTTTTTCTCCGTCATACGAATTTTCAAGAACTTCTATGCTTTTTTCAATTTGTTTTTTGAGTTGCCTCGTATTTTTCAATTGATAAATTTCCACCAAAGCACGTACAAGTCGGTGGCTCAACCCGCGGCGGCGCTCAATAGGCTCTCCCGACGCTACTTTACCGAGGTAATGGTTCACATCTTTGTCCCATTTATATTTATATCCCGTTTTATAAAAATCAGGATAGTGAATCATTTGTATCTCATCTTTATCCAGAAAATAAAGAATGTCTTTCAGCGCCTTCAGGATGAAATGATTGATTACAGCTGTGAAACCGGAAGTAAAGATAGTGAAATCAAAAGTGTTGGAAGGCTCCCGTAATTGATGCGAGATATAAGGTAGTAGTCCCAAAATGATATCGTCGTGGTGGGGCGCAGTATGATAAAAACGCTGGTTACGTTCCTTTTGCATACCCAAATCAATTTTGGCTTTAATATTCTCTATCACTTCTTTGACGGTATCTTTACCAAGATTCGGAATTCTGCTGCAATATGGGTCGCTTTTTAAATCTTTTTGTGTAAGATGATGCCCGTATTTATTCAGCTTTTTTACTAAATCAAGAACAGCTCTTTGGGTTTTTCTTTTGTTCCATTCACCTGAATAATAGTAATCCACACAGTCTTTGAGTTTTACAGCTGCTCCGCGGGTGAGATAAAACCGGCTATTTCTCAATTTTTGTAGTACAGTGGCCGGATATTGATTCGAGGGTTCGTTTTCCAGTGCATTTTTCACCACCCCGGCTTTTGCCTCGCCAGCTGCAAAGATGATGGCAACGGTTTTGGGATTGTATGTAATTGTTTGTAAGCCGATAGTGATGACCAAGCGGTTTCTTGAAATTTCGATACCACCCAAATCTCCGGCTGCCACAGCTTGTGTTTCAAAGTTTGTTTCCATCAGCCGCGTAGTGGAAAAATGGTCTGAGCCTTTAATGTTAAAAGCGATGTGCCCGTCGGGACCTATCCCGCCAAGGAAAAAGCCGATCCCCCCTTTTTCACGGATTTTTTGTTCATATTCGGCACACCAGTCGTCAATCATAAAAATAGAGTCTTTCTGGTAGCGTTCCCGGTTGGTTTTGGCTTCGCAGTAACGCAGACTGAGATCCACTTTAAGATCGGGAAAGATTTCCCGGTATGTTTTGTTGTTGTGCAACGGAATCTCATCGGCATTGATAAGCAGTGCATTCTTCAGACTTAATCCGAATCCATTGATATAGAATTTATTAACATAATTATAGAAGCTATTTTTTTGTCTGGGGTTGATGGGGTAAAATTCATCAATTTGAACAAAGTGAAGTTCTTTTAAATTCGGTTTTTGGCTATGTTGTAAGCCATATTCATCCAAAATCTTTCTACCTTTTTCATTGTTCCAATTTTGCAGCAAGAAATCGGTCCATTTGATAAAATATTCGGGTGTTTTGCCGGTAGGCAGACTGATAACCCCTTCGGGATTTTCCTGTACCCATTCCAAAAAGCGCAAGGCTGTAATCATACCAAGATGAGGAAAATTGTCCACCAGTAAATAGGGGATGTGTGTATTTTGAGGAACAATGTCCTGCTTCGATAAAAACAGCGTTTCAACCGATGAGAGAATGTCTTTTTTCATGTTTTTAATACTCTGTTAAATTATTCTTATTTTCTACTCAAAAAGGTAACGTTTAAAAAAATAAAAGGTGTTCTGCCCGAAACTTTTAGTTTTATGAAACAAATAAATGACAGAACACCTTTTGAGAAAAATTACTTAAAAAAACACGTAAACTGAAACAGGCTTGCTAACGGCAGAAACCTGTTTCAATTTTCAAAATCACTTATTATTTACATCCCACCACACATGATAAATATCGGACAATAAACGTTTGGCTTTGTTATCGCATTATACACCCCGGTCAATATTTCATTCGCCTTATCTATTATTGTACCTATTTCTAACTTGTATTCCGTTTCAACAACTTATTAGCGAACATAAGAGGGCCATATTATTACGGTATTCCTTTATATTTCAACATAACATGCACAACACTCTTCGTTTGCAAATTATTTGGAAGATTATTTTGACCACCACAGTTTCGTCCCTTGTAAATCAGGGCCTTGGCTTGCTATAGCTTTGGATAGATTATCACCATTGGTATTATAAGCCTGGTTACCATAACGCAAACGTTGTGGAAATACGCCATTATCATCGCCCAATCCGAAAATAACCGGATCATGGACTCCTTTGGCCAGTTCTTTTGGATAACCTGATTTCCGGACATCTGACCAGCCTTCAAAACCATCGGGGTAAGATGCAATCCAACGCTGAACGGCGATCTTTTCAAGCTGTTCATCCATAGATCCGGTAAGCTGTGCCAACGGTGCAGTAGCGATATAGTTTTCGATGGAGCCATCATCTACACCCCAAAGTTTCATAGAAGCACGGATACCATTCTGGAATAGACTGGTGGCATCACCAGGAGCAAGCCCACGAACTACTGCTTCAGCGCGAAGGAAATAAACCTCTGCAGCGCTCATGACAATCTCGGGGAAGATCTGTTTCCCTTGGTTCTTTGCCTGAATGACCTTCTCGCCCGGAATGGACCAGAAATCATAAAGGGCAAACGGGTAGGTTTGAGCGTTCAGACGTGCTGGCTGGCCAATATAATATTTATTTTTCGGAATCGAAATTACCACACTGTCTGCGTACTTGGTGAAAGTCATGTCACCGCCGGTAGCCCTATTCAAAACAGTATCAATATAAGCAACTCGAACCGGGAAATTATCATATCCTTCCGGATTGGAGGAGGCATTCGGCCGGGAAAGAGTAAAAGTTCCGCCGGGTGCAGGCTGGGCATAAAACGGAAGCCTCGGATCGTTATTGTCACGCAAATAATCAATCAGAACATTACTCACAGTCCACTTGGAACCTAAGCCACCAAAACCATAAAATATATCACCATAGCATGCGCTGTTCCATGTTGAAATTACGTTGTCTTTGGGAATCAAAGCGTCTTCACCTGTTACGAGAAAGGGGCCAGACATCGTCGAATCAACTACATTTCGTACCCAGTTGGCTCCCGGAGCACCATAAGCGCGCATGGCAATGCGCAACTTGAGTGAGTTGGCCAGGCTTTTCCATTTCTGGAGGTTGCCATTGAAGATTATGTCGTTATCACCCAAGTTATTAACACCGGTACCAGTGGCTGTATTGTTACCAATAGTATCGATGGCTTCATTCAGTATAGTAATCAACCCCTGATAGATTTTATTTTGTGTGTCAAACTTGGGCTGGACAATACCGGGAATTCCGGCTTCCGAAAACGGAACCTCACCAAATACATCGGTAAATTTCTGGTAATAGAGAGATTTGATGATCTGCCCGACGGCATACATTTTGCTATTCTGAAAAACACCACCCGGTTTGGTGAGCTTCATAAAATTGTTAATTTTGCTGAAATATCCCTCAAGCCAGCCCCATGCAGCATCGGTATAACCTGAACTATATGTATAGCCCAATTCACCACTCCACCAGCTGCCATTGAAGCCAAAGACAAAGTAACCAGCATAACGATCAGCAAAAATCACATTTGCACGCCAGTAAGGATAACGATTAGGCGCAAAAAGCGGATATTCCACATTGGTAATGAAATACCTTGCACTAGCCTCACTGGAAGTGATCGCAGTCGGGTCGGTGTTGATTTTAAGAAAATTCTTTGTACATGAAGATAACCCGAGTATGAAAATTAGGGGTAGGATAAATTTTAATGTTAATGTTTTCATTTTATATTTCTTTTACAGTTAAAATTTTATATTGACATTTAATCCAAGACTCCGTGTAGTAGGCAGGGTGAAGTACAACATTCCCTGTGCAAAGTTACTTGTACTGTAACTTGACATTGGATCAAAATTCTCAATTTGTTTATAGATGAAGGCCACGTTTCTGCCAATGATACCTACCGATGCCGAACGGATGAAGGTATTTTTAAGCAAGCTCTTTGGAAATGTGTAGGTCAGAGAAAATTGACGTAGCATTATGTAAGTCTGGTTGTAAATATAATTTGAGGCAATACCTGAAACCGCTCCCCAATACTGCTGTGCAGTGATATGGGCCGTATTCTTTGTCCATATGGGTGAATCAGGAGTTCCGGTATTAGTAACGGCATCTAAAGTTACACCATTTTTGCGATACTTAAGAGAACGATTGGAAACCCCATTGGCATCCAGCGATGCGTCGGTACCTGAATATAACTGGCCACCAACGCGTGCATCAATAAGAAAATTGAGTGCCAAGCTTTTATATCTGAAAGTGTTTGTTATTCCCCCAGTAAAATCAGGCTGATAATTACCAAGAAGAACCTTTTTGCGTGTAGCCATCGGACGACCCTGAGCATCAACCACCAGGCTTCCATTCTTATTACGCAGCCAAGTAGTACCATAAATATCACCATATCCGCCGCCAACAGTTGCCTGTACAACAACACTTCCCGAATTGTTCGTGCTGAAGATAAAGTTGTCAAGCCCTTTAATAAGTTTAACCAGTGAGTTCTTGTTGTGAGACCAATTCAGGGAAAAATTCCAAGAGAAGTTTCCGTTGGAGACAGGTTTGACACCAATCATTACTCCCCAGCCTTTGTTCGATGTCTCTCCAACATTACTACGGAAGAAACTATATCCGGTAGAAGCTGAAACCGGCACATCCATGATCAGATCAGTCGAATTGATATTATAATAGGAAAAGTTACCATAGAACTTGTTTTTGAACATACGGAAATTAATACCAACTTCAGTTGACTTGGTTTCCTCGGGCTTTAGATTCGGATTGAGCTTTATTGACGGCTTGTTTAATGTAGTAAGGCCTAAGTAGCCGTTCTGTGAAAGGTAGTATGCAAGATTCAGCTGATAAGGTTTGGTATCGCTACCAACCTCTGCCCAGCCACCTCTAATTTTCAGAAAGTCCAGCACTTTTGCGTTTGGATCGATAAACTTACTCAGCAGTACTGATAAACTCACAGAAGGATAGAAATATGACCAATTGCTTTCAGGCAAAGTGGATGACCAGTCATTGCGCCCGGTAATATTCAGGTATAGGAAATCATGATAAGAAACCGTGGTAGTTCCATATAATGAATTAACCCTTTTCACCTCTAAAGGAGCGTATGACGGAATGGTACTTCCTGCACTGGAAATGGTAGCTTTGGTCGGAATCTTAAAATCTCTTCCGAAGATACTCATAGCCGCATTTGCGTGGTAGCGCATATTCCCGCCCAAATTGGCTGTAATTTTCCAATTTAATGCCAGTTTCTTATTAAACATCAACAAAAAATCGCCGTTTGTTTCTGTTATATTGTAATTGTAAAAATCAAATTTTCCTTTTGGAAACCACCAGTTTCCATATTGAGTAACTGTTGTGACCTTCTGTGTAAGATAGTCTGTTCCTATCCGTACAAACGCAGATAGCCAACTGGTAAACTGGTAATTCACTTTGGCAAAGGCAATGATACGGTTCCTCGTGTCATGATTGATGTCATGATATTGTATCCAGTAGGGATTTCCATTGGTACCATTGGTGTATGTGCGTACAGAATAATCAGGATTCTGATAATCTTTCAGGTCATTGATGTTGAGATTTCTCGGAATATTATACACATAGGCCATGATCCCTTCTGTTCCCATGTAAGGTCGTTGTTTTGCTTTCTGAATAAAATAGGTTACTTTCGTATCAACGGTTAACTTCTTTGTAAGATGAGAAATGGCTCGCAGGTCGAAATCATTTCTTTGCAGTCCTGCGTTGGGAAGGATTGAATTTGCATGGTCGTTAGTATACGAAAAACGAAAATTACCTTTATCATTTCCCCCCTCAAAAGCTAAAGTGTTTATCAGGTTTGTTCCGGTACGAAAGAAATCCTTAACATTATTTGGTTGTGCAACATATGGGCGGATTTTCCCTGTCCAGTACATCTGATTGGAACCATCCATTTTTGCGCCCCAAGAACCACCATAATTTCTAAGATTATTTACATCTTTATAAGTATTTCCTTCTGAACCCTGACCATAAATATTTTGATATTTTGGTAACAAAAGTGGTTGTTGGAATGTTGAAGAAGACATAAATGTAACACCCAGACCTTTCTCTGATTTCCCCTTTTTCGTTGTAATAAGTATTACTCCATTCGCTGCGCGTGAACCATATAAAGCGGCAGCATTAGGCCCTTTAAGAATCGTTATGGATGCTATATTATCCGGGTTGATGTCGGAAATACCGGTACCATAATCATAACGACGATAGTTGCCGGTAGTTGAACCGTTGGCACTGCCAACACCGGTATTTTCGATAGGAATCCCATCAACAACATATAAAGGCTGGTTATTCCCTGTCAGGGAATTATTTCCGCGTATAATTACACGGGTTCCTCCTCCCGGGCCAGATGGTGACGTCGTAAGTACAACACCTGCAACGCGGCCGGCAAGGGAGTTTATGACGTTACTCTCTTTAACAGTCGAAACCTGTTTCCCCGAAATTTGTGTTACTGCATATCCCACTGATTTCTTTTGTCTAGAGATACCCAGTGCAGTAACCACAACCTCACTGAGTGCAAGACTAGAGGGCTCAAGCACAACATCGATGTGAGACCGATTGTTAATCTCCACATCTTTTGTAATCATCCCTACAAAGGAGAACTGGAGAACCTTTGTATTAGCTGGAACGTTTAATGTATAGGTACCATTGAAATCAGTTACGGTA
>CAYLSW010000091.1:0-7961 GCA_964386145.1 uncultured Lentimicrobiaceae bacterium
TTATTGAAGCAGGAGATGCCGATGAAATCTATTTTCATCCGCAACAACCTTATACGCAAAAACTTATCGCAGCCATTCCAAAACTACAAACTCAAATTTAAAACAATTATGGCACACAAAAGAAAATATCCCAAAAGTCAGCTTCATGGTATCATTGTCAGCATCTTTGCCGGCGACCCGTTTAGAGCTTACAACAATAAGCAAATAGCCAGCAAGCTCGGCATCAAGGACAAAGCCGGTAAAAACCTTATTTACACCATTTTAAACGAACTTATGGTACAGGGAGTCCTGCGGGAAGTGAAAAAAGGAAAATTTATTTTACATGCAGACAAGTTGGAGACACTGGCCAACAAAAAGAAAACTATCACCGGAACCGTAGAATTGAAAAAAACAGGGAAAGCCTATATCCTCTCCGACGAAGGGGGCGAAGACATTTTCATTGCTTCCAACAACGTGCATCATGCGCTGAACAACGACCATGTGAAAGTGCTGCTCTTCCCGAAACGAAAAGGACACAAGCCCGAAGGACAAGTTGTGGAAATTCTGGAAAGAAAGAAAACAAACTACGTTGGTATTCTTGAATTGAGCAAAGATTTCGGTTTCGTGGTAGCCGACAGCCAAGCCATGCCCTACGATATTTTTATTCCAAAGAATCAGACAAAAAAGGCAAAACATGGCGAAAAAGTATTGGTAAAAATTACTGACTGGCCCGAGCACTCTAACAATCCGTTTGGCGAAATAACGGAAGTGTTGGGAAAACCCGGCGACAACGATGTGGAGATGAAATCTATCCTCGCCGATTATGATTTTCCACTTGCTTTCCCTAAAAATGTGGAGCAGGAAGCCGAAAAAATAAATATGAAGATTTCTAAAGAGGAGATTGCCCGCCGAAAAGATTACAGGAAAATATGGACCATCACCATCGACCCGGCAGACGCCAAAGATTTTGATGATGCCATCTCACTGCAAAGCCTTGGCGATGGCCTGTGGGAAGTGGGGGTTCACATTGCCGATGTGTCGCATTACGTGAAACCCGACACAATACTGGATGCTGAAGCTTACAAAAGGGCAACCTCCATCTATCTTGTGGACCGTGTGATTCCTATGCTGCCCGAAAAACTCTCCAATGGCGTTTGCTCCCTGCGTCCTGACGAAGAGAAACTGTCCTTCTCAGCCGTTTTTAAAATGAACGATAAAGCAGAAGTGCTGAGTCAGTGGTTTGGGAAAACGGTCATTCGCTCCAACCGAAGGTTCGCTTATGAGGAAGTGCAAAAGATTATAGAAACAGAAGAGGGAGAGTCTGTGAAAAATATCCTGAAGCTCAATGAACTGGCTACTATCATGCGAGATGCCCGCTTTAAAAATGGTGCCATCAACTTCAACACCCCGGAAATACGTTTTAAACTGGATGAAAAAGGTAAGCCCATCGAAACTTATGTGAAAGAATCGAAAGAGGCCAATCATCTCGTGGAGGAATTCATGCTGCTGGCCAACAAATCGGTAGCTGCCTTTATCGGAAAACCACAGAATAATAAAAAACCCAAGACTTTTATTTACCGTGTACACGACGAACCCAACCCCGAAAAACTGAATACTTTTACCCAGTTTCTGAACCGCCTCGGCTACAAGCTGGAAATTCAGTCGCACGAAAGTCTGGCCAAATCTTTTAACCGGCTTTTTAGTGACATAAAAGGCAAAGGCGAAGAAAATATGATTGAATCCATTGCCATCCGCACCATGTCTAAAGCTTATTACACAACGGACAACATCGGTCATTATGGACTTTCCTTCCCGTTTTATACTCATTTCACCTCTCCCATCCGGCGTTATCCCGACACTATGGTGCATCGGCTGCTGGAGCATTATCTTGAAGGGAAGATATCCGTAAACAAAGATATTTACGAAGATAAATGCGAACATTCGTCAGACATGGAGAAACGGGCTGCCGAGGCCGAAAGAGCTTCCATCAAATACAAACAGGTGGAGTTTCTGCTGGATAAAGTGGGCCAGACTTTTGATGGCCTGATTTCCGGTGTGAGCAAATGGGGCATTTTTGTGGAGCTGGTGGAAAGCAAAAGCGAAGGACTTATCCGTTTCAACGACATGAAAGACGATTATTACTATTTGGACGAAGACAATTACCAGATTATCGGAAAACGTTATGGACAGAAACTACGACTCGGCGATCCGGTGCGTGTGCTGGTCAAAAGTGTGAATATGGAAAAACGCCAACTTGACTTTGAACTGGTAGAGGACGAATGATGAACTAACCCTGGCGCAAGCGTCCGCTTGTGCCCCCGTCGTAAGCCCACTTCAAATAAATGGCACCCCAGGTAAATCCGCCACCAAAAGCAGTCAGCACAATGTTATCACCTTTTTTCAATTGGTCTTCCCACTCGAAAAGGCATAAGGGAATAGTTCCGTTTGTGGTATTGCCATACCGCTGAATGTTAATCATAACCTTTTCTTTACTTAGTTTCATACGCCGTGCTGTGGCTTCGATAATCCGCAGGTTGGCCTGATGGGGTACCAACCAGGAAATATTATCTGAAGTAAGATTGTTGCGATCCATGATTTCCAAGGCAACATCGGCCATATTGGTAACGGCAAACTTAAAAACGGGTTGACCTTCCTGATAAACGAAGTGTTCGCGGGCATCAACCGTGGCATATGACGCTGGTTTGACCGATCCGCCGGCCTTCTGGTGCAGGTGGATGCGTCCCGATCCATCTGTATAAAAACGATGGTCCAGAATACCCAGTTCTTCGGTAACAGGCTCCAGCAATACAGCCCCGGCAGCATCGCCGAAAATGACACAGGTAGTACGGTCGGTATAATCAATAATAGACGACATTTTATCGCCACCGACTACAATAACTTTCTTGTATTCACCAGATTCAACATATTTCGATGCCGTCTCCAGGGCGAAGATAAAAGTGGAGCAGGCAGCATTCATATCAAAACTGAAAGCGTTTTTTATTCCCACTTTATCACTAATGATATTGGCGGTAGCCGGAAATTGCATATCCGGGGTAACAGTGGCACAAATCAGCAAGTCAATTTCTTCCGGTTTTGTTCCTGTTTTTTCCAGCAGACCGTTTACAGCTTTTACTCCCATATCGGAAGTCCCCAGACCTTCTCCTTTTAAAATATGCCTCTCCCTGATGCCGGTACGCGAAATAATCCAGTCATCAGTTGTATCAACCATATTTTCAAGTTCCTTGTTGGTCAATATATCTTTGGGCGCCCACGCATAAATTCCTTTGATGGCGGCTCTTAATTTTGCCATGATATCGTCTTAAATAAATTGAACGCAAAAATACCATTTTCATTTATATGCCGGAAAAATAAATAAAACTAATCTCTTTGCCGTGGAAGAAACCGGAAACCTGTTTTATCTCCCTACAAAAAAACCCTTGTCCGAAAGAACGAACAAAGGCAATAGACTTTCCGGCTGTCTTCTCAAAAAAAACAGTTCTGCAGATAATGCCTGCCTTATACACAAAAGGCAGTAAATGAACAATTTACAATTCTGTGTATAAGGCAGGATAGATGTTCTTTTTAACCTTCAGCACCCTGAACCACAAGTTTTCCTTTATAATAAAGGTCGCCATCAACATAGTAAGCACGATGATATACATGTACGGTGCCGGTAGTAGGGCAGGTAGCCAAAACAGGAGCATGTGCTTTTATGTGTGTTCTTCTTTTATCTCTCCTTGTCTTTGAAATTTTTCTTTTCGGATGTGCCATTTTAATTATTTTTTATCGGTTATTTCTTTATTTTCAATTCTTTTAATGCATCCCATCGGGGATCCCTCCCGGTTTTTTCAAAAGTATTCAGCTTTTTCAACATTTCAACATTACAGCTTGTATGTCCGTCTTCATCATCCCGGTGAATTCGCCTCATGGGGACCATCAACAGAATAAACTCGTAAACATACTGTCCGATATCAAGATAACTATCTTCGTAAGGAATCATCACCAATTCGTCTGAGATATCTTCTTTCTTTTCACCATATTTTACAACGAGGCGAAAATCGCCTGATAAAGGTTGTGAATATTCATCAAGACAACGGTCACAAACAAGCTGCAAATTTCCATCAAAATGAAACAAAAGCAACATCAACCGCAATTCTTTTTCAATAATCAGTGAAAGGGTAACTTTCCCATGATGAATATCCTGAAATGCAAAATGCTCAAAGAACGCGTCCTCCACGACAAAATCATAACGATACTCCCCGGGTTCCAACCCTTTTACGGGAATTAAAAACTCGCTGCTGATATTCTTCACTCCTCAAAAAATTGGGCGGCAAAATTAGAGATAAATATTTGTTTAACCAAATTTTTCAGGGAGTTATCTTTTAAGGAGAATTCCCATAGATGAAATTAACAGTGACCGAACAACGGAAGATGACGACTAATGAAAGAGGCTTAACGATAACTATTTACAAGATAGTGCTTTTCAGCCATTTGCATTTTGTTTTTAATTGTTATAAATTACACAACAAAACTATTGTAAAGCGAAAATTAAATTTAATTTTGCTACCACAAAAAACATGAAAAATTACAGCTATGATGTGGTTTAATAAATTAGTTGCCTCCATCTTGCCCCATATGCCAAAAGGTCTTGTCTGGATATTTTCCAAACGCTATATTGCCGGTCGTACCATTGAGGATGCCGTTCGCGTTTCCAAACAACTGAATGCTGACGGATACATGGTTACTATTGATTTGCTTGGTGAGTTTATCACCGATTTGAAAGAAGCTGAAAAAAACCGTGACCAGTACCTCAACATTATCGAAACCATACAGGAAAACGAAATTGACGGAAACTACTCCCTGAAGCCCAGTATGTTTGGGCTGCTACTTGACGAAGAAGCCTGTTATCATAACATCCGCCAGATCGTGCAGAAAGCAGTAGGTTACGACAATTTTGTCCGTATTGACATGGAAGACTCGCAATGTGTGGATATGGAAATAAAACTTTTCAGAAGGCTGAAAAAAGAATTTCCTAAAAATGTCGGACTGGTACTGCAGGCATACATGCGGCGTACACCGGAGGACATGAAAAGCCTTTTGAACCTGCACAGCGAAGACAATCCGTTGAACTTCCGACTTTGCAAAGGCATTTATGTGGAGCCCGAAAATATTGCCTACAAGGACTATGAAGAGATCAACCGGCATTATCTGGAAAACCTTGAATATATGCTTAAAAATGGTATCTATTCGGGCATCGCCACGCACGACACCCCGTTGATCAAAGGGGCTTACAAACTCCTGGAAAAATACAACGTCCCCAAAGACCGGTATGAATTTCAAATGCTTTACGGGGTTACACCCGGACTGCGAAAAAGCGTTATTGAAAACGGGCATCGGTTGCGTGTTTACGTTCCCTTTGGTAAGAAGTGGTTCCCCTACTCTACCCGGCGGTTAAAAGAAAATCCAAAAATGGCCTCCGATATTATGAAAGCCTTGTTTGTCAGAGGGTAAAGTTTGAAGTTTAACCTGGTTAATTCACAAATTGATCTATTGCAAAGCCAAACTGCCTTGATTAAAAACTGATAAATTAATCAGGTTAAAGACAGGAAGTTTAGGGTTTGGCTAAAAGCAGTTACCAGAAAGCGGACAACACTTAACCTGATTTACCAAACCCTTTTATCCTTAGCGCTTTCTATTTTCCTGTCTGCTCCTTTTCAGTAGTAACTAATTTTTCATTATCTTTGCACCGCTAAAGTCTCTAATAAACAAATCTATGATAAAGAAAAGAGTGCTTTGTGTGTTTCAAGAGATTATGCCCTATTTACCTGAATCACATATGAGTAAAATAGGACGTTCCCTTCCACAAAAGATTCAGGAATCAGGTAAAGAAATTCGGGTTTTTATGCCCCGCTTTGGCCTTGTTAACGAAAGACGAAACCAGTTGCACGAGGTAATCCGCCTTTCGGGGATGAACCTGATTATTGAAGACATCGACCATCCTCTTATCATTAAAGTGGCTTCCATTCAACAAGCCCGCATGCAGGTCTATTTTATCGAAAATGAAGATTTCTTTCATAGAAAATTTATCTATAGAGATGCCAAAGGAAAATTTTTTAAAGACAATGACGAACGAACCATTTTCTTTTCAAAAGGAGTTCTTGACACAGTGAAGAAGCTCGGCTGGGCGCCTGACATTATCCACACACACGGATGGTTCTCTGCCTTGCTGCCAATGTTTGTCAGAACATCCTATAAAGATAATCCACTGTTTGGCGATAGTAAAATTATTATGTCGCTTTATAATGATGATTTCGGTGAAGATTTTGTTGATGCTTTTGTCCAAAAGATAAAAATGAACGGTATCCCTGATGAAGCACTGAAATACTACGAAAAAGCAAATTACGTTTCTCTTATGAAAGGAGCTATTGATTATGCCGATGCATTTATCGTTAGCGAAGATAATGTAAACCCCGAACTGCTTGAATATATTCAGGCTGGAGGCAAACCAATCCTTGAGTATCAGGGAGAAGAAAATTATTTTGATGCTTATAACCAGTTTTATGATCAGATTATTGGAGAGAATTAATTTCCTCATTCGAAAGAAAAAACCACTGTTTCTTGTCAATTTTTTCCTGCTTCTTGCAAGTTTAAGTTTTTTTAACTTATCCTGCTCGAAATATCCTACCAAAGTGGGAGCGACTTTAATGCCTAACAATTCCCTCTCAATACATTTTAAGCGGAGTGAGTTTTCGGCATATTCCCGGGCCATCGACACCACCCGTTCCGATGAGCTGTTAATGAGAAGTATTGTGGGAAGCGTAAAAGACCCCGTATTCGGATTGACCAACGCAAGTTTTTATACCAAAGTACTGCCGATAAGCGAAGGAAAGCGGTTCGGAACAAATCCCATAACAGACTCGCTTGTACTTCAACTCTATTATTCAGGTGTGTATGGAGATACCAACGCTGTCTTACACCTGCACGTGTATGAAATGAAAGACGATATCTATTTTGATAGTATCTATTATTCAAATAAAAATGTTGCTGTCTATCCTACCGATTACGCGAATATAACATTTCATCCCAATAGAAACAGAACATATATCCTTAATAAGATAGATACTGTGAAAAATGTGTTACGCATTAACCTTAGCCATCTTTCCAAGGCTTTGGGCAACAAACTTCTGAATGCTGACACCACTATTCTCGATAGTAACCTTCTGTTTATGAACTATTTCAAAGGATTTTATTTAGAAACAGACCCGGTAAACAGCGGTGGAGCCCTTGCCTCATTTCTCACCAGTACACGTCAAACAATCCTGATGTTGTATTATCATAATGACACGGGAGACTCACTACAATATAGTTATGTACTGAGTCGGTCCATGGCCAAAGTAAATCATTACCAGCATGACTTTAGTGTCGGCAATCAGGCTTTTAAAAATCAGGTAGTCAACGGAGATACCACACTGGGGCTGAAACAGTTTTATGTTCAGGGACTTGCCGGAGTACAGGCGGTTATCAAGTTCCCGCATATCAGAGATTTAAATAAGCTGGGCAAAGTGGGTATCAACGAAGCCAAACTTATCCTGCCCGGGGCTGAAACGACACCTTACCTTGGCGCCCCCAAAGAATTGTCTCTTATCAGGATACTTAACGATTCTACCTACGGACTTCTACCTGATGCCAATGAAGGAGGCGATTATTTCGGCGGGAACTATAACGCAACAGATAATTCCTATTCATTCCGAATTACACATTACATCGAATCGTTGATAAAGGATTCTACTAAAGTTGATAAGGGCCTGGTATTATTTGTAAAAAGCGGGGGCATTCATCCCGAACGTTTTATTTTTAACGGCCCGCAATTTACAGGAGATTCAACAAGACGTGCCCGATTGGATATTTATTATACCATCGTAAAATAATATAGCTCTGTATTGAGAATTTGGTGGGACATCAAAAAACCTCCCGCTTTTTAT
>CAYLSW010000092.1:0-7890 GCA_964386145.1 uncultured Lentimicrobiaceae bacterium
TTACATTTCAAAATTCAGGTATAGCTGAACCATGCCGAACGCGTGGCAGGATTATACCACTCTCATCTTTGCATTTTTCAATAGAAGCGGTATAATTGACACCTGCCCTGAAAAAGTCGTATCTTTGCAGGACAAAAACATATCGACATGCGTCTAGTTTTTTTTAGGACTCCAAAGGCAAAGAAGTTCGGTTACCAGCCAAGGTATTATGATGCCAAAAAAGAGGAATGGGAACGCAGAAAAGCTGAGTTGGGATACCAGGCGGAACTAAACAATGAGGAACAACTACGGCTTAAAATGTCGAGCCGGTGGCAGAAAGGCATGGTATCCGGCAACAAAAAGGCATCACGTTTACTCACCTATTTTATCTATGCGGTTTTTATTGCGGGCAGCATATATGTGATACTTTTTACTAACCTCGTTGAAAACTTTCTGGCCCTGTTTGGCTTAGTTTCTAAATAAGCATTGCAGGTTATGTCGAATATCATCAAACTCCTCCCCGACTCGGTTGCCAATCAGATTGCTGCCGGTGAAGTCATACAGCGTCCGGCATCGGCGGTGAAAGAGTTGCTTGAAAATGCCGTGGATGCAGGGGCTTCCGAAATTCATCTCATCGTCAAAGATGCAGGAAAAACGTTGATTCAGGTTAGCGACAACGGGTGTGGTATGTCGGCCGTGGATATGCGTATGTGTTTCGAGCGTCATGCCACTTCCAAGATTCAAAAAGCCGAAGATTTGTTTGCTATTCACACGCTGGGTTTTCGTGGTGAAGCCATGGCCTCCATTGCTGCCATAGCTCATGTGGAAGCCAAAAGCCGAATCCGTGAAGAAGAGCTGGGAGCCTGTCTGCGCATTGAAGGCTCCAAAGTCATCAGCGTGGAACCCTGTCCGTGCAAAGCGGGAACAACGATTTCCATAAAAAACTTGTTTTTCAATGTCCCTGCCCGGCGTAATTTCTTGAAATCGGACACGGCGGAAACACGCCATATCCTTGAGGAATTTAACCGCGTAGTGCTGATTCATCCCGAAATTACCTTTTCGATGACGCACAATAATAAGCTGGTTTATAAGCTGCCCGTAACCACAGAAAAATCACGGATTGTGGGTGTTTTCGGAAAAGTATATGACGAGCGTCTGCTACCGGTAGAACAAAAAACCGATTTGGCACACATCAAAGGTTTCATCGTCAAACCACAGTATGCCAGAAAAACCCGTGGCGAACAATATTTTTTTGTAAACCAGCGGTTTATAAAGCATTCCTATCTAAACCACGCGGTTACAAATGCTTTCAGTGAATTGCTGCCTGCCGACACTTTTCCCTCCTATTTTATCCATATTGAAGTGAACCCGTCCGACATTGACGTCAACATCCATCCCACCAAAACGGAGGTAAACTTTAAGGACTCCAGGTATATCTATGCCATCTTACACGCCGCCGTCAAGCAATCAATAGGTGTTCATAACCTTATACCGACAATAGATTTCAGTGTGGACCCGGAGTTGAACAACACGCTGGGTATGCCCGCTTCGGGAGATATCAAACAGCCCGGTATTCACTATAATCCCGACTACAACCCTTTTGAACCTGACAAAAGCAGACAGGGAACACAATTTGCTGATTTTAAACCGGAAAGAAAACACCAGGACTGGGAAAGCATCTTCCAACCCGAAACCGGACAGGCCGAAAAGAAACCAGGCGAACAAACAGAGCTGACACCAAGACAGGAACAACCCGGTACTTTTTTTCAGATACATCTAAAATATATCGCCTGTAATGTGCGTTCGGGGTTGATGCTTATCGACCAGCACCGCGCACATCAGCGCATTTTGTACGAATATTATCTTGAGCTGTTGGCCGAACGCCAACAGGCATCACAGCAACAGCTGTTTCCACAGGATTTTCATTTCCCGGCAGCAGACCTGTCCATACTGAAAGAGCTGGAAGATATGCTGGGACGGCTGGGCTTTGTCTTTGAAGATTTCGGCGCCAACAGCATCGTGGTAAAAGGTATCCCTGAGAATTTTGACAGCGACAACATCCGGGAAACGCTGGAACGGATTATTGAAGATTATAAAAAACAACACAACCATCCCGGCATGGACAACACCATCAGGCTGGCAGGCACAATGGCTTCTCAGCTGTCTATAAGACAGGGAACAGTACTAAACAACGAACAGATGGCATACCTTTTTAATAACCTGTTTTCGTGCAAACTGCCCCAGCAGGCTCCGGATGGCTCTCTTACACTCAGTATTATCCCTTTGGAAAAACTGGAACAATTTTTGAGTCAGCAGTGAAAATTTTAAATTAAATACTGAAACAATGCAAAGTTATCGTCCCACGGGATTCAAAGTGTTACCGCCGGTTGTCAAGAACCTGATTATCATCAACACTTTGTTCTTTCTGGCCACGCTGGCACTGAGAAAATACCATATTGATCTCATTAACATCCTCGGTCTCCACTACCCCGGCGCCTCCGGTTTTAGAATTTACCAGTTTGTTACTTACATGTTTATGCACGGTGGCTGGGCACACATTTTCTTTAACATGTTTGCGCTGTGGATGTTTGGTAATATAATTGAAAATGTGTGGGGCGGGAAGAAATTTCTCATTTTCTATGTGCTTACCGGTTTAGGTTCGGGCATTGTCTATATTTTCTGGATTCATTTTTCTCTCGGGAGAAACCTCGACATGCTCAACGCCATCATAACGCATCCCACCGTGCCGGCCATCGAAGCCTATTTTCATGAATATGGCTTTCATTTGAATGCACTGACCACAACACTGTCGCAAAGCGATATCAACCTGTTCAACCACAACATGAGCCTTCTTGCAAACGGCTCAGCTGCCCCAACTGACATCCAGCAGATCATTAGTTTCCTTTCGACCTATAAAGACGAAATGGCAAACCAAATGGTGGTGATAGGTGCTTCGGGGGCCATTTTCGGTCTGCTGCTTGCTTTCGGCATGATGTTTCCCAACATGCTTATTTACCTCTATTTTGCCATACCTGTCAAAGCTAAATGGTTTGTCATTGGCTACGGATTAATCGAACTTTTCTCAGGCATCAGAAACCAGCCGGGCGACAATGTGGCACATTTTGCCCACATAGGCGGCATGCTGGTAGGATTTTTGATTATCATGTACTGGAAAAAGAAAGGCCACTTTTTTGGTCCTGAGATGTAAAATTATTAAAATATGCAGGGATACTATCAACAGCCACAAAACACAAATGAGTTCATCAGACGTATTTTTCTGGGAAAAAACGTCCTCTCACGCCTGATTCTCATCAACACTATCATTTTTTTACTGACAGCTGTTGTCCATCTTGTTACCTGGCTTTCAGGTATTCCAGAACATTCCAACCTTACACTTTTGGGTAATTATCTTGCTCTGCCCTCCGGTCTGTCCCAGCTCGCTTCAAAGCCCTGGACACTCTTTACCTACATGTTTTTGCATGAGGGCTTTCTGCACTGGCTGTTCAATATGATTATGCTCTATTTTGGCGGTATCTTGTTTACCGAATACTTAAGCCAGCGTAAACTACTGATGACTTATCTGTTTGGCGGACTGGCAGGAGCTGTTTTCTTTGTGCTGGCTTTCAACATCTTTCCGGCCTTTGCCGCCATTCGTCAAAATTCTGTAGCATTGGGCGCTTCTGCTTCCATTCTCGCTATTATTGTTGCCATATCAACTTATGTCCCCGATTATACCGTTCATCTTTTTCTGTTGGGAAAGGTGAAACTGAAATGGATTGCCGTGGCTTTCGTTCTGCTGGACCTTTTAAGTATTCCCTCCAACAACCCAGGTGGCCATATTGCTCATCTCGGTGGCGCACTCTGGGGGTTTGTGTGGGCGCTGTCGTTGCGGGGAGGCAATGATTTTCTTCGTATTTTCGATGGGATAAAGATGCCCGTTATGGATATCAAAAAGAAGAAATATCAAAGATTCGACACCTCACGTCCAACTTCCGGACATCCCATAACCGATGAAGATTACAATCGGAAAAGAGCCGCCAGCCAGGCTGAAATAGATAAAATTCTGGACAAAATTTCTAAATCGGGATACTCCAGCCTGACGAAAGCGGAGAAAGAATTATTATTCAAATCAAGTAATAAAAGTTAATGGTACCAGCGCAATAGTCATCTCTTGCGAAACGCAGTCCCGACCACTATCGGAAGTGGCAGCCTTGTTGCTGTTCAGTTGTCTCATAGCTAAAACTTTGCCATCGTAATGTGTGGTGGTCTTGTCAGACCTGGTTTATTCGTTTTTCTTTTTTACCAGTCTCTTTTTTATTGTCCTCCGGCTGTTTCTCAGAGATATTAGGATGTGGCTATTGCCCCCTATTATTTTGATGGGATTTCCCCTGATAATTTCATATTTTTGCAGCCTATGGAGACAATCATTGGTTATGTTGTCATTTTTGGCTTCGGCATCATATTCGCTGCTATATTCTTGTTCAGAAAGGATAAGGAAATGTTACTCCCCATTACCAGGCAGATATTCCCACAACTTGTTATGACAGTTTTTATCAAAAAAGAGAAGCGTAAAATAACTGAAATTATCCTTCAGTTCAGTCAGTCGAAAAAGGCTGTACAAATCTGCGATTTTCATCTTGAACTAACCAATGAGTATCATGAAATAGAGACGGTTGACATAAAGCCCCTGATGGAGATAACGGATGAAACCGTTGAGTTGCAGGCTATGCAATCCTCTCGTTTTACCATCCCTTTCAGAACTTTTGAAACACTCCTGAGCAACCAGCGAGTCTCCTATGACAGGTTTCGCTTTGTTGCCGTAACTCCTGAAAATAAGAAATTCAAATCGTACACGCTGGGGCTAAATACACGCTGGGGGCTTTTTAAGCAGGATTCCGGTAAGTATAACTGATACATAATCCCATTTTGCCTCTATTTTTCCCTAATGGGGAATATACCAGCAACGGCAATTACAATTTAGTCATTGACTATGAGGCATCTATGTGTTATGGCCTAAAAATTGAAGAGAAAGGTTTCTTTTATAAAAAGGAGCCGAACTGGCGAGTTTCAAGATAAATATGACAACAAATTCAACCAATAAAGCTAACCATATCAACAAGGAAGGTGCCAATACAAAAATTAAGTTCAGTAATAAGACCCAACTCATTCAAGCACGCGAAAGGAGCTTGAAAAATCTAAAAACCGACAAACATATGTTAAACAATGAGATTAAAAAAACCGAGCAGCTTAGAACACAGTTTTTATCCAATGTAAGCCATGAAATTAAGACGCCTCTAAACAGTATTTTAAGCGCCACCATCCTATTGCAACAGAAGTCGTTAGATACTGAGACAACAGAGCTTGTGGAAACTATTTATCATTCCGGGCAATATTTATTCACCCTGCTGAACAATATTCTTGATTATTATAAAGTTATCTCTCACCAGCTAAACCTTGACCATATTAATTTTGAACTCCGGAACGAGCTAAAAGAAATTTATACAATTTTTGAAGAAAACGGGAAAGAAAAAGAGATTGATATGCAGATGAAAGTCGGGGTTGACGTTCCCGATTTTTTAATCGGAGACCCTGCCCGGCTGAAACAGATACTTGCCAGCCTCCTTGATAACGCAATAAAATTCACCCCTGCACACGGAAAGATTTCTATAAACATAAATTCTGTTTCATGTAAAAACGAAGTACATGAAATTAGTTTTTCGGTAAGCGATACAGGAACAGGAATCAGGGATAATGACAAGGAAAATATCTGGAAGACTTTCCGCATGGGCGACATGTCGTTAACACGCGAAAGCAATGGAACAGGCCTTGGACTTGCGCTGTCGCGCCAATTATGCCATTTGTTGGGTGGGAGAATCTATTTTGAAACAGAACCGGGAGAAGGTAGTATCTTTACTTTTACTGTCAAAATGGAAGCAGGAAAGCCCTCACTGAAAGAGAGTAGCGGGCAACAGAAAATCCTGGATATTCTCCTCGTGGAAGACAACCTGATTAACCAAAAACTTACACGGAAAATACTGACAAACCAAGGCTTCCAGGTAGAGGTTGCCGACAATGGGAAAATGGCAGTTGAAAAATTCATTGCCCATCATTTCGATTTGATCTTTATGGATATTCAAATGCCCGTGATGGACGGACTGGAAGCCACAAGGCAAATCAGAAAAGTTGAAGCGACAAAATGCATGTGCAGGGAAAGAGTAAAAATCATTGCTTTAACAGCCAATTCACAGTTACAGGACAAGGAAAACTGCCTCGCTGCCGGTATGGACGATTATATTAACAAACCTTTCAACGTGAAAAAATTCCCACTTATTTTAAGCAATCTGCAAACACTTCAAAGCTAAGATTTGATATATTTGCTCATTGAAAAAAGTCATCTTCAACCGGAGCAAAATCATAACCATTTCTTCTGCACATTTTGTGCACGATGTCTATTCTTCGTTTCTGGCTCCTCTGCTCCCACTTTTGCTGAATAAATATGGGATCAACCTTGCGGCAGCAAGTTGGCTAAGTCTTCTTCAACGGATTCCCTCACTTTTTAGTATCGTCTTTGGTACATTTGCCCACAAGATACGCTGGCGTCCCATCATCATTCTTACCCCCCTGGTTACGGCCATCAGCGGCAGTCTGCTTGGCGCTGCTCCCAATATTTTAGTGCTTGGGATTTTACTTTTTACAATAGGTATGAGTGCGGCTGTATTTCACGTCCCGGCGCCTGTGATGATTAAAGTTTTCTCTGGAAACCATATCGGAAAAGGCATGAGTTTTTACATGCTTGGGGGTGAAAGTGCACGTATGCTTGGCCCGCTGTTGATTGTCAGTGCCGTATCCTGGTGGGGCCTTGAAGGAACCTGGAGGCTAACCATACCGGCCATAGTTGCAACGATTATTCTTTCGCTTACCCTGGAAAAAATCCCCTATGAAACCATTGACACTGAGGATGCCACTACACTAAAATGGAAAATAACTTTAAGAAAATATTCCGGCTTTTTTATTGCCCTTACCATATACATGTTGTTCAGATCGGTTATGCGGGCAACCCTCTCCACCTTTCTGCCAACCTATATGGTTGGAATGAAGGGAAGCAGCTTGTTGTTTGGAGCGTTTTCGCTTTCAATCATGCAGGCAACATCTGTTTTGGGAACATTTGTTTCGGGAAGTATTTCAGACAAAATCGGACGTTTCCACACACTACTCATTTTGGCTGTTGTATCCCCTTTCTTCATGTTTCTTTTTTTGTGGACAGGCCCTGCCTTTCAGATAATTTCTCTGTTGGCTCTCGGCTTTGTTTTGTCAGCTTCTACTCCGGTTTTACTGGCACTGGTTCAGGAACAGGGCTCCAACCAGCCGGCTTTGATGAACGGAAGTTTCACTACCATCAATTTTATCAGCGGGGCTTTGTCGGTGTTGGCTGCCGGCTACATTGGAGATGCCATTGGCCTGGCAAAAACATTCCAAATATCAGGATACCTTGCATTTATAGCTATTCCGGCTGTATTCCTGTTAAAGAAGAAAAGTCGCCATCAGTACCGAAACAGTTCTAAACAAACGTTTAGTTAGTCCTGGCTTTTGATTCGCTTAGCCGGAAATATCAATTTAGAGGCTGGCAGAGTTTTGCGTGTCAGCAGCCCGGCAGTGTATTGTCGGGATGATTAATACTTTAACCTGATTTATTTACAAATTGATCAGGTTAAGTAAGTGTAACAAATATATTGATATTTTCACGGAAAGTGATAGCTAACGTTATTAACTATTCAATGTAGATAAGTTTAATTTGTTTGGCAGGTGGTATTAAGAAAATCTTTACATTTGCTTTAAAATGGGTATAAATTTGCCAATCGAAATTAACATTGTTCCATTATGAAGAAAAAGATACTTATTATTGATGACGAA
>CAYLSW010000093.1:0-7848 GCA_964386145.1 uncultured Lentimicrobiaceae bacterium
ATTCGAATGGGAGATAATCAAAAAAGATGGAACCAGGAGATTCATTGAGGCATCGTTATCTCTTATGAGGGATTCCGCAGGTGAGCCTGTCGGATTCCACGGCCTCGTCAGAGATATTACCGAGCGAAGAAAAACAGAGGATGCCTTAAAAGAAAGTGAAGCAAAATTAAGTACAATAATTGAACATTCTCCCAACGGAATATATGTTATTGATGATAATGAGAAAGTTATTTTAATTAATGAAGCGCTGGTTAAGATTATCGGATACCCGAAAAATGAGATTTTGTATCAGCCCATCACAAAATTTATTAATAAAGAGAACATGCAACTGGTCATCGAACGTTATAAAAAAAGACTATCCGGTAAAGATGTTCCATCGCATTACGAATTTAATATCATCAGAAAAAACGGCGAAAAACGTATTGTTGAGATTAGCGCATCTTCTGTTAAAGAGAAAACCGGAAAAAGTATAATCATTGCACATATGGAGGATGTTACTGAAAAAAGAAAAGTTGAAAAAGCCCAACAGTTTTTATACAATATTTCAAAAATATCATTAACGGAAATTTCGCTTAAAAATCATCTTGGGCAGATACACAGGGAGCTTAAACAACTGATAAAAGCTGATAATTTTTATGTTGTCTTATACGATCCAGTCAATGGCAGATACAGCTTTCCCTATCATGTGGATAAGTATGATAATTTTGAAGGATTTGAAAATATTCTACTTGATGGAACTATTACCGATTATGTGCGCAGGATACGGAAAGGACAAATAATAAAGGAAGGATCAGAACCTGAGATAAGCAAAAACGAGAAGATAGAAATTGTGGGTGAACCAGCTCAGGTTTGGATGGGCGCTCCGCTAATGAACGCCTCTAATGCAGTGATGGGTGTAATTGCCGTGCAGGATTACGATAACAAAGAAACGTACACAAAGCACGATTTAGAGCTTCTCGAAATTGTGGCAAATAGCATCGGAGTTTTTATCGAACGGGTAAAAAACATAGAGAATCTTAAAAAAGCCAAAGAAAAAGCCGAAGAGAGCGACCGGCTGAAATCAGCTTTTCTTGCCAATATGAGTCACGAAATAAGAACACCCATGAATGGAATATTAGGGTTTACCGAACTTCTCGGAGATTCGGATTTCTCCATTAAAGAAAAAACAAGGTTTATAGAAAATATTAGAAAAAGCGGAGATCGTTTGCTGAATACGGTGAACAATATCATTGACATTTCCAAAATTGAAACCGGCCTGGTAGAGATAGTTCTTCAAGAGGTCAATGTGAATGAACAAATTGAAAATTTTTGTCAATTCTTTAAACTTGAAGCAAAGTCAAAAGGGCTGGAACTCACTTATAGTACTGCCCTCCCTACGAAGCAAGCTGTCATCAAAACAGATGAGAACAAATTCGGCTCTATACTGTCCAATTTAATTAAAAATGCCATAAAGTTTACGGATGAGGGCCTCATACAAGTCGGGTACGAAATAGTAAGGGGCTATTATACAGATTTTATGATGTTTTTTGTGAAAGATACCGGCATTGGTATCCCGGCATCCCGGCAGAAAGCCATATTTAACCGTTTTGAGCAAGCCGACATCTCAGACATCCGTGCTTTCGAGGGGTCGGGTCTGGGTTTGGCCATTTCAAAATCCTATGTCGAAATGCTCGGGGGTAAAATTTGGGGTGAATCAATAGAAGGCAAAGGGTCAAAATTTTATTTTACGCTTCCCTATCATAAAACTGAAAGAAAAATTACGCTCCCCAAAAAGGAGTTGAGCGAAAAAAAATATGAAATCAATAACGACCACAAAAAGATATTGATAGTGGAAGATGAAAAGTCTGCCAATGACTATTTGTCCGCCGTGCTCAAGAAGATATCGAATGAAATTTTATATGCTGACAACGGGAGCGAAGCCGTTGAGCTGTGTCTTAACCATCCCGATATTGACCTTATCCTAATGGACATAAAAATGCCCGTGATGGATGGCTATGAAGCCACCCGGAAAATCCGTGAATTCAATAAGAAGGTAATTATCATCGCACAAACAGCCAATGCTTTATCAGGCGATAAAAAGAAAGCATTTGAGGCAGGCTGTAATGATTATATCACAAAACCGACTAAGAAGGAGACACTTTTAATTATGATCAATCACCATCTGAAGAAAAAAAGAGAGCCTTAGCGAAGTTGGCATACATTGATTTTCATTTTTACCTCTGACTGACCTTTTTGGACTATACCTGTTAATAATTCGCAGAGAAACTTTACCTTGCAACGCGGAGATAAAATATTTTTCTATTTTTGAAAAGAATTTAAGCTATGCATAATGGATATGATTGACAAAAAGCAATTTTTAGAAAACTTTCAATATTTTGATAACGAAGTTATCCTGGAAATCATTAATATTTTTATTGACGAATACCCGGAGCGCATGGAGACACTGAGAAAGAACATTGACGAGAAAGATTTTGACCAGATTAAATTCAATGCCCATAGTCTGAAAGGTGTGGTAGCCAATTTTGTGGCTCCGGAAGTGCAGGAACTGGCAAGGCAGGTAGAAATAAAGGGGGCGAGCAAGGATATCACCGGTATGGAGGCTCTGTACAAACAACTTCAAGAAAAGACAGGTATTGTAGTTGAAGACCTGAAAGAGCTCAGAAAAAACTTTGTGTAAGTACGCACGGGCTTTTCTCTGTTGCCAATTAAGTATGACGATGTATCATTAACTTTTACACAGTTTTCTGTGCAATTTTAATTTCTATTCATTTGTTTCAAACAAGATTCTAAATGTTTTAGGAACAGGTAATTTCTTTTGTGTCCGATAATCGAAAAAGACCATGTATGTTTTGGCACGGGCTATCTCTTTTCCGGTATTGGCATGGGTGAGCCGAAAGAAAAAATCGCATCCTGTCAAAGAAAAATCCCCCACAGAAACCTCCACTTTCACCATGTCACCGTAAAAAGCCTGTGCTTTAAAAACCACGGCAGCATCATACTGAATAAGGCCATTGCCATAAACATCCATTTCGGTAAAACCGTAATTCACCAAAAAGCGCATGCGCGCTTCGTGGATAAACCCCATAATCTCCACATTACCAAGATGTCTGGCAGCATTCAAATCGGTAATTCTCACCGGAATTTCGGTATGGAAAGGAAAGTTCTCCGGAAGGGTAAAATGTATTCTCACCATTACTTTTTATCTGTTTATAATTTTGTATTTCGTTACTTACCAGATATTTATATTTCACGCAAAGACCGCAAAAAGGAATTTACGCTAAAATCGCAAAGCCGTTTAATCATCCCCTTCCCGCTTGAAGCGGGACAAGTCGTGTGCTTAAAACCAATCATGGACGTTTCGTTTTATTACAACAGCACGAACCTGAAAAAAGGCTAAAAACTGCTGCATAGTGGCTTTTATACTTCAAGTTGATTACGTTAAAGATTATATGTATTTCAACTCACGCAATGCGTCTTCCACAAGTTGATAACTACGGGCAATATCATAATCAAGGCCAACGGAAAACCGTATCAGACCGGATGAAAGCCCCATCTCTTTTTGCAGTTCTTCCGGAACTTCCGAAGAAGTACTTTTTCCCGAATTTGAGAACAGAGTTTTGAAATACCCCAGGCTGACAGCATGATAGCCTACCCCCTTTTGTTGCATCAACTCCATAAACGGTGCTGCCCGATCAGCGGTTTCCAGGTCAATAGCAATTATGCCACCGTAACCAAAATTTTTATTCATTAGCTTGTTCATAAGGTCGTGTTGCGGATGGTCAGGCAAGCCCGGATAGATGTGTTTCAAGCCTATTTCCATAAATTTCTTTGCCATATACATAGCATTATCGCTATGTTTCTGCATACGAATATGCAGTGTAGCCATATTTTTTAAAATACCGGAAGAGCGTATCGGATCCAGTACCGGCCCCAGCAGCATGGCCGTTCCATCATTTACGTTGCTAATAGAATTGATAAACTCTTCCGAAGCACAGATAGCTCCCGCCAGAGTATCATTTTTGCCGTTAATAAATTTTGTCATACTATGTACCACAATATCAGCTCCCATTTGCACAGGCGATAATATCATTGGTGCAAAGGTGTTGTCCACAACCAGTTTAACACCATGCTTACGACTGATTTTTGCCAGCTCAGGGATATCCGAAATCTGCAACATGGGGTTAGTCATGGATTCGGTATAAATGACTTTGGTATTGGGCTGGATAGCATTTTTGACACTTTCCAAATCTGTGATATTAACAAAAGTAACATCAATCTTAAATTTTTTCAGGTAGTTGGCAAGAAAAGCATAGGTGCCGCCATAGGTTGTTACACTGGCCACGATATGATCGCCCGTGTTGCAGAGTTGCAACAACGTTGTTGTGATAGCTGCCATTCCGGAGCCTGTTACCCAGGCCAGTTCGGAGCCTTCCATGGCAGCGAGGGCTTCGGCAAGATACCGGTTGGTAGGATTCCAGTGGCGCGAGTACAGGAAACAACCACCTCCCTCACTGTGGAAAGTTTTGATCATCTCCTCCTCTGTCATAAAGGTAAAGGTGGCAGAGTCGGTAATGGAAGGATTGACTCCTCCAAATTCACCAAATTGTTCCAGCTTTTGAATAGCTGTTGCCGGGTCAAAATGTTTTTTCATATTTTAATTTTTTGCAAATTTAAATATTAACAACTTATTTCGCAATATTTTAATGATTCGTATCTCATATTTAAAAATATCAGGGCTTCTCAACCCCATTCCGGAACTTTTTTTCAGGAAATGACACGGCACTATTATGTTTCGGAACGCTCGTTCATAAGTGATGGAAAAGTTGCAGCATACGGGTGGCATTTATCTTCCCGGAAGAAGAATGTCAGAAGGCGGTTTCCTGCCAACTGACAACGGATGGTCATTTCTGTGATTGACACAAGAGGGGTACCCCAGCCGCGACAATTGATTAGGGGACAAGTGTTCTCACTTTTCTCCAGAGGCCGAATAACCTATCCTGATTACTTCATACGTTTTTCGTCATGAGAAGTCAAAATACGAAGAGTAAAGGTGAGCACAGATTTTCGACTCGCAGCAGTAGCCTTAGGGATTGTAACAAAATAACCTGACAGTTTGGCTTCGCAATAGATCAATTTGTGAATTAACCAGACCATATTTACCGTTACAATTTTTTGTATTTTGGCACACTAAAAAAAAATTTATGAAATTTACGGCAAAACAAATTGCAGTAGCATTAAACGGCGTTGTAGAAGGGAATCCAAATGCTGAAATTTCCACCTTATCAAAGATTGAAGAAGCCAAATCCGACAGTCTGAGCTTTCTGGCCAATCCGGTTTATACAAAATTTATTTACACAACGGAAGCTGGAATTATCATTGTAAATGAGGATTTTAAGCCTGAGAAACCGATAAAGGCAACCCTTATCAGAGTTAAAAATGCTTACTCAGCTTTTACGGCTTTACTGGAAATGTACCAGCAGGCAAAGAATAATAAAGCCGGGATTTCGGAAAAAGCCGGTATTGCCGATTCGGCAAAGCTCGGGCAAAATGTATATATCGGCGATTTTGTGGTCATAGGAGAAAACACAGTGATTGGCGACAACACAAAGATTTATGCCAACTCCTGTCTCGGCGACAATTGCAAAACAGGCCAAAACACGACGCTTTATTATGGAGTTAAAGTTTACGATGAGTGCATTATCGGCAACAATTGCACGTTACACGCAGGAGTTACCATTGGGTCCGATGGTTTTGGATTTGCTCCGCAAGACGCCGGTGATTTCAAAAAGATTCCGCAAATTGGAAATGTCATTATTGAAGACAACGTTGAGATTGGTGCCAACACTACCATCGACCGGGCTACGATGGGATCTACCATTATCAGAAAAGGGGTTAAACTGGATAACCTTATTCAGATTGCCCACAATGTGGAAATTGGAGAAAACACTGTTATTGCTGCCCAATCGGGTATTGCCGGCTCCACCAGTATCGGAAAAAACTGCATGTTTGGCGGGCAGGTGGGTATTACAGGCCACATCACTATTGCCGATGGCGTAAAAATCTCAGCCCAGTCGGGAATCGGGAAAAACATCAAAAAGGCGGGAAGCGTCTGGGAAGGGTCACCCGCCTTTCATTTACCTGATTTTATGCGATCGTACGTAAACTTTAAGAACCTCGACAGCATTGTCAGACGCATCATCAGCCTTGAGCAACGCCTGAATAAGAAGCAATAAGACACAGTAACATCCTTATTGTCAGCTCATACTCTTTTGACATGTTCATCTTTACAAGAAAAAAGCCGTAGCAAATAAAAAAAATACTAATTTTGCAAAAATTATTAACAATAACATAACTTAAGTTTTAATGACTGAAAGGCAAACAACCTTGGAAATCCCTGTTTCCATTGAGGGGCAGGGTCTTCATACAGGAACAATGGGAACGATGGCTTTTTACCCTGCTCCCGCAAATCACGGAATTAAATTTAAAAGGATCGATATGGACGGCCGGCCCGTAATTGATGCACTCATTGAAAACGTTATCAGTACCGACCGCGGGACATGCATTGGCATCAACGGGGCCAAAGTATATACCATCGAACATGTGATGGCAGCTTTTAGAGGTATGAATGTGGATAACGCAATGGTTGAGATCAACATGGAAGAGATTCCCATAAAAGATGGATCGGCCAGATTTTTTGTCCAGGCAATTGAAAAGGCCGGCATAAGGATGCTGGATGCAGAACGGGAATACATCGAGATAAAAGAGAATATCAGCCTGGAAATTCCGGAGAAAAAGACCAGAATTGAAATCCGGCCTTCCAAGCGTTTCTCATTGAATGTAACCATTGATTTTGAATCCAGAGTACTGGGAGAACAAACAGCCGTCTTGGATGACATCAGGGAATTTCCTGTAAAGATTTCTCCATGCCGCACTTTCGTCTTTCTTCACGAACTGGAATTTTTGTTGAAAAACAATTTAATTAAGGGAGGTGATCTAAACAATGCCATTGTTTTCGTTAACCGCCAGTTACCGCAGGAAGAGATGAATTACCTGTCCGATCTCTTCAATAAACCAAGGGTAAAAGTTAACGGTAATGGAATTCTCAACAATTTATCACTTTATTTTGACAATGAACCGGCCCGGCACAAATTGCTTGATATGATTGGCGATTTATACTTGCTGGGAAAGCCTATCAAGGGACATATTACAGCTTACCGCCCTGGCCATCACGCTAATACCGAGTTTGCAAGAATTATATCAGAAAAGATTAGTGTTTTAGCCAATGATTAAAGAACCGCCCTTCGATATTTATGCAGAACCGGTATATGACATTAACCGGATAAAAAAGACACTCCCACACCGCGCGCCGTTTTTACTGGTGGATAAGATTTTGGAAATCTCGGAAAACCATATTATAGGCCTGAAAAACGTCACCATGAACGAACCTTTTTTTATGGGACACTTTCCTAATGAGCCTATTATGCCCGGCGTACTCCAAATAGAAGCCATGGCACAGACAGGAGGCCTTTTTGTCCTTCACAGCGTCTCCGAACCCGAAAAATATTCGACCTACTTTTTGAAAATTAATAACGTCCGTTTCCGTAGCAAAGTAATTCCCGGTGACACACTTATTTTTTCACTGGAGCTTGCAGCGCCGATAAAAAGAGGTATCTGTGATATGCGAGGAAAGGTTTTTGTCGGTAACAAGCTTGTTATGCAAGGCGATTTGATTGCGCAAATCGTTAAAAACAAATAAGAAATGAATCAACCTTTAGCCTACGTGCATCCTCAGGCAAAAATAGCTCCTAATGTGGTTATTGAACCTTTTGTGAATATTGAGAAAAATGT
>CAYLSW010000094.1:0-7720 GCA_964386145.1 uncultured Lentimicrobiaceae bacterium
AATCAAAGCAGTTTGGCTTCGCAATAGATCAATTTGTGAATTAATCAGGCTAAGGGGCAGGTTTTTTTCTTTGTCCGGCTTACATTTTCCGGATAATTAGTCAAACGGTAACCACCTCGGTAGGAGGTCAGTTTTTTTTGTCCGGATTTGCCAGTCTCTCCTCCCGTTATCTTTGGAGTTCATACAAACTTTCATTGGCGGCACTCTGTAGTGAGATGATTACACCAACCCGACTACCTGACGGACAGCTCTCGAAATAAGCTTCCGCATCCTCTTTAGACAATGCCATTCCTGAGGATGGCCTGTCATCAGCTCCGGATGTGGATAAACCCATGATATTGATTTCGGAAGACCAGCGTCAATACCTTCTTCTATCTAAAGGTCAAACGGTAAAAACGGGTTGTCAGACCAGTTTGTTTGTAGAGCAAAATTTCTTATGAAGTCTCGGCGTAAAACAAATAAACCCAGTATGAAATTAAAATAACCGCATGCGAATGCGCTGGTAAAATTACTATTTTTGACAAAAGTAAAAATATTTTCAAACAGGAAATTTCAATGAGATTTCGCCTCACAGCTAAAAAATATTGTCGTTGTCTGACATTCTCCGGATGGCTGGTTTTATTGCTGATATTAATGCTGCTGTATGGAATTTGGTTAAGAAATGTTTCTAGTTGGTTGTCGCTTAACCATCCCATAAAAGCCAAAACGCTCGTGGTAGAAGGCTGGATTGAGGATTATGCCTTAAAAAATGCAGTGAATTTTTATGAAAAGAACGGGTATAGGCACCTGATTGTTACCGGAATACCTATTACGCAATGGTACGATTATATACCGTTTAAAAATACGGCTGCAGGTGCTGAGGCCGTCATCAAAGGCGATGGTTTTAAAGACAGTATCTACCAGGCTGTTATTCCCAGAACGATTGTCATTAACCGGACTTATAACACGGCAGTGGCCACACGGATTTTGCTTGAGAAGCATCCCGGCTGGGGGAAGGCGTTTAACATTTATTCTGTTGGCGTACATTCCCGGCGTACCCGTTTGATGTTTAAGCGGGCTTTTGGTGACCAGTACATAATAGGTATTATTGCCGATACGGACAGGACTTTTGATCCAAAACACTGGTGGAAATCCAGTAAGGGATTCCGGAATGTGAGCAATGAATTCGTAGCGTTCAATTACGTTTGGGCCTTTTTCCATCCGGATTATAAAATCTTCGAGAAACAGTTGAAAGAGGGCTATGCGAAGGATAGTATCCGTCAGCTCCACCGGAAAAGCGGTAGTGAGTTTAAGTAATCTGACAAAAAAGAGACTATGGATAAGCTTAATATTTCGTTGCTGTACGTTGAAGATGATGGTACTTTAAGAAATATTTATCAAAAGATTCTCAAATATTCCATCGAAAAAGTTTACGTAGCTTCCGATGGTCTTGAAGGATTGGAAAGTTATAAAACTTACCATCCTGACATTGTGCTGACAGATGTAAGGATGCCGGTAATGGATGGCCTTGATATGATTGCTAAGATCAGGGAGATAGATAAAAATACACGGATTATCATCTTGTCCGCATTTGGTGAGCCGCGTTATTTTCTGAGCGCTATTGAATTGGGTGTGAAAGCTTATCTGTTAAAACCTGTGGATTCAGCTCATCTGCTTAAAACTATCGGAGAGCAGGCCAATGATATTTTGTTGGATAAAAAAGTCAGGGAAGAGGAGGATAAAAGATGGATTGCGGAGAATGAACAGCGGAAAAGTGAGACAATTTTACGTACATTAGCCCATGTAACTGCTATTTTCTTTCAGGAAGGATTTAACCGGGATTCTGTTATGAAAATACTCGGCCTTATCGGAGTTGCTACAGACTCATCGCGTGTTTATATTTTTCAGAATTTTGAAGATGATCAGGGGAAACCTTTTACATCTCAGGTTTACGAATGGATACAGGGTGAAGTGACGTCTGAAATTGATAATCCTGTTTTGGTTCGGCTATATTTTGATGACCCTATCTTTGTCAGGTGGGTGAAAGTAATGCAGAGCCACGAATTTATTCATGGTCTGGTAAAAAATTTACCGAAAGAGGCAGAGCGAAATGTTCTCCTCGAACAGGGCATCATTTCCATCCTTTCCATGCCTATCTATGTACAGGGAAAATGGTGGGGGTTTATCGGATTGGATGATTGTAAAAATGAGAGAATATGGTCGGAGGCAGAAATGGGAGCGCTCGAAACGCTGGCACATAACCTTGGCGCAGCCATTTACCGCAAACAGGTGGAAAATGAATTGCGTGAGCTGAATGTACACCTCGAACAACGGGTCAGACAACGTACCGAAGATTTGGAAAAAGAGATTGCTGAACGCCGGTTTGCCGAAATACGGTTGCGGGAAAGTGAAGAAAAATATCGGCTCATTTTTGAAAATGCAAACAATGGAATTATCCTGATTATTGACAGAAAAATTATCATGGTAAATCCCAAAACCCTTGAAATTCTTGAAAGTATTCCTGACAAACTAATTGGCGGTACTCTGCTTAATTTTGTCCATAAAGAGGATAAAAATTTGCTGGAAAGATTCCTGACTTCAGTACAGGGAAAAGCAGGGGCGGAATTTGTTGATGTCCGCTTGTTTTCTGCGACAGGTAAAGTTAAATGGGTAGAACTTAAAACCAACGATATATTGTGGGATGAGGAGGATGCCCGCCTGGTATTTTTGTCGGATATCAGTGCCAGGAAGAAGGCCGAATACGAACTGAATAACCTTAACAAAGAGCTGGAAGACCGGGTCTCTCAGGAAGTGCAAAAAGTAAAACAGCAGCAGCAACTACTGGTTCAGAAATCGAAGCTGGAGTATATCGGCGAACTTTCGGCAGGCCTTTCACACGAGGTAAACCAGCCATTGGGAAGCATCTCCATGGGGCTCGATAACATCCTGGTACGCATAGTGGAAGGTACCCTCGATGAAAAATATATTCGAGATAAATTCATGATTCTTTTCAAGGATATTAAACGTATCAACCAGATTATTCAGCATGTGCGTATTTTCTCCCGGGACCAGCAGGAGACTCTAAAAGAAGATGTGGATGTTATTAAAGTGATTGACAATGCTTTATCACTTGTTAAAATGCAACTAAAAGATCATCAAATCAATCTGGATTTAAAATTTGCCAATGAAGTATTTATTGTAGTGGGAAATCCATACCGCCTTGAGCAGGTCTTCCTGAACTTACTTTCTAATGCCCGCTATGCCGTGGAAGAGAGGGAAAAATGGGAAAGGGATACCCCGTATGGAAAGAAAATTGGAATTAGCTGCAAACGGAATAGTGAGTTTTGTGAAATTCTTGTCAGTGATAATGGAACGGGCATATCTGAGAAACATTTGCCCAATATTTTTGATCCCTTTTTTACTACAAAAGATGAAGAAAAAGGAACCGGACTCGGTCTTTCCATTTCCTACGGCATTGTAAAAGAGTATGGTGGGAAGATTGAGGTAAAAAGTAAAGAAGGAGAGTTTACGGAATTTTTAATCCAATTACCTTTGAAAAATTAAGCTATGAATAAACAATTAAGTATTCTCGTTGTTGATGACGAACAGCGTTTTGTGGATGAAATTGAAGAGTTTCTGAAAAATAAAAAGTTCAAAGTTTTTTCTGCAAAGCATCCTTTCAAAGCATTGGAAATGGTAAAGGAAAATGCGCCGGATATTGCCATTCTTGATATACGTCTGCCCGGTATGAACGGTCTGGACTTATTGCACGAGATAAAAAAGATAAAACCTTTGACAGAGGTTATTATGATTTCGGGACATGGCGACATGAATACGGTAATTGAAGCCATGCGCAAGGGCGCTATTGATTATTTTGCCAAACCATTTCGCCTTGCCGATGTCTACAAGGCTATTATCCGTACGCAGCGATTTATCCAAATAAACAGTGAGCTAAAAGCAGTGAAATCAAGTATGGATGTGCTTTCAAAGAAGCTTCTTGATAATATTGGTGTCCGGCTTGTCGGCAATAGCGGGGCCACAAAGGAGATGATCAGAATGATGACCAAGGTGGCACAAACGCCCAACACATCGGTGCTGGTTTTGGGTGAGAGCGGTACAGGAAAAGAACTGGTTGCCCACGGAATCCACTATTTAAGTAGCCGAAGCAATAATATGTTTTATTCGGTCAACTGTTCAGCTATCCCGGAAACCCTTTTTGAAAGTGAGTTTTTCGGTCATAAAAAAGGTGCTTTTACCGGTGCAGAAGCCGACAAAGAAGGCTGGTTTGAGATTGCTGACGGTGGCACTTTGTTTCTTGATGAAATCAGTGATATGCCTCTGATACAACAGGCAAAATTGTTACGGGTACTCGAAGAGAGAAAGGTGAGTAAAATAGGTTCACGCCAGAGCAAACATGTTGATGTAAGGGTTATTGCCGCATCCAATACAGATCTGGAAAAGCAAGCTAATGAAAATAAATTTCGGCTCGACCTGTTTCACCGGTTGAATATTTTTGTGATTAATATTCCGGCGTTGCGAACCCGGAAAGAAGATATCCCCGCTTTGTGCGATTATTACCTGAAGATGTATGCCCGACAATTTGGCAAACCACCTTTGGTTATGAACAAAGAAGCCATGGATAAAATGATGGCTTACGATTTTCCGGGAAACGTCAGAGAACTCAGGAATATTATTGAAAGAGCGGTTATTCTGTGCGAAGATGATGAATTACTACCCCATTGTTTGCGGTTATCAAATAGTCAGCGTACCGGGAAAGGCGGGCCGGCCATATCCGGAGTTTCCGATCCATCTTCTTCTGTTCCTTCTCCCTTTGATTTTGATCTGGAGGAAAATGAAAGGCAGCTAATACAAAAGGCCCTGAACCAGTCAGGAAACAACAAATCGAAAGCTGCTGCTTTACTGAACATTACCTGGCAGGCACTGGATCGCCGAATGAAAAAATACAACATGGAATAGCGAGTCCGTAAAAGGTACCTGCTTATACTGCCATTCCCGTTTCAGGCAGGGATTATGGCCATAGTTTATTGCAAAATCTAAGCGGCCATTAATTTTTTAAATGCTGGTTAATTTAGATTGAAAATAAATAACAACTACGAATAAAAATATAATAAATTGAAATAATTCGATACGAATAATATTTTACTTTCGCAGCAAAATTTTTATCTAAAAAATAATAGATAATTATGAACGGAGAATCTTTAATTTTATTTTTTATAGTTGCCTTGGTTCTTGTTGGGGGGGGTATTGTATTCGCTTCAATCGTTGCTCCGAGGTCTGTTAATCCCCAGAAATTTGAGCCTTATGAATGCGGTATTCCTACGGAAGGACCTGCCTGGATCCAGTTTCATGTCGGATACTACTTGTTTGCCATTATTTTTCTCGTCTTTGAAGTGGAGACGGTCTTTCTTTTTCCCTGGGGGGTGGTAATGAAATCCATAGGCCTGCGGGCATTTGTTGAAATCATTATTTTCATTTTCATTCTAGGCCTGGGACTTTTGTATGCATGGAAGAAAGGAGCGCTAAAATGGGTGTGAAAATCAAATCGATGAAAAATGAGGACTTCAAAGACAACGAAACTCTGGAGTCCCTGAAGGTACTGGGGAATAGCGTTTTTTTAACCACCATCGATAATGTATTAAACTGGGGAAGATCCAACTCTATCTGGCCACTTACTTTTGCTACAAGTTGTTGTGGTATTGAAATGATGGCTGCCGGAGCGCCACGCTACGATTTTGCCCGATTTGGCATAGAAGTTTATCGCGCTTCCCCGCGGCAGGCTGACCTGATTGTCGTAGCCGGAACCATTGTCCATAAAATGGTTCCCATATTAAAACGGCTTTACGATCAGATGGCCGAGCCCAAATATGTTATTGCCATGGGTGCCTGTGCCGTATCGGGAGGTCCTTTTTACTATAATAACTATTCTGTAGTTCGTGGCGTTGATCATGTTTTGCCAGTGGATGTCTATGTTCCGGGATGTCCTCCCCGACCGGAGGCACTGCTATATGGCATCATGCAACTCCAACGAAAAATAAAAGCCAAATCACTGGCAGGAAAGAAGAATACAAAGGATAAAAAATCCGGAGCTGATGAAAAATAAAGAAGAATTAAAAGCTTTTCTCGCCGATTTAATCCCTTTTGCAACCATAGAAGAGGGTAAACAATACCTGGAAGTTGTGGTTTCCCCTGATGAGTGGCACAAAACGGCACAGAAACTGAGAAAAAACGATACCATTCCGTTTGATTACCTTATCAGTCTTACAGCAGTGGACTACCTTACAAAGTTCACGGTGGTTTATCATCTGGAATCCTCTACTACTCACGATTTTGTGGTAATAAAAGCCGATGTGGAAAATCGAGAGAAACCACAAATAGATACTGTTTCGGACATTTGGGTTACCGCTGAATTCCATGAAAGGGAAGTATTCGATTTGTTTGGAATCCGGTTCAACAATCACCCTGATTTGCGTAGGTTGTTTCTTGAAGAAGAATATGGCTTTCCTTTGAGAAAAGACTTTAAAGATGAAATAAATATAATTGAACTCCTCAACTGATATGAGTGAAGAAGTAATTAAAAATATAATCGTTAGAGAAGACGAGGATTATATTGTTAACATGGGGCCTCAGCATCCCTCTACCCACGGTGTTTTGAGGTTGGAAGTTTGCCTGAACGGCGAAACCGTGAAATACATGATTCCTCACATTGGGTATATTCACAGGTCCATTGAAAAGATGTGTGAAGCGGATACGTACAAGCAAATCATTCATCTTACCGACAGGATGGATTACTTATCAGCCCACATGAACAACGAGGCTATATGTCTCGTTGTTGAAAATGCCCTCAAAATTGAAGTACCGGAACGCGTTAAGTATATCCGGCTTATTTTGGATGAGCTTTCGCGTCTTGCATCACATCATTTGTGGTGGAGTGCTTTCGGGATGGATCTGGGTGCATTAACAACTTTCTTTTATGGTATGCGTGACCGGGAAAAGGTTCTTGCCATTTTTGAAGAATCTTTCGGCTCCCGTTTGCTGCACAGCTTTATCACACCCGGCGGACTGATGCACGATGTCCATCCCAACTTTCAAAAACATACCATGGAATTTGTCCGGTATTTCCGGAAAAAACTTCCGGAGTACAAGCAGTTGCTTACAGACAATGTCATCTTTCATAACCGGACCAAAGGAATTGGACAGATGTCGCGCGAAATGGCGATTGCCTTTGGCGTTACCGGCCCTGCGGGCAGAGGTTCCGGATTTTCGTGTGATGTTCGTAAAGTGGCTCCTTATGGTCTTTATAAAGAGATCGAATTTAAAGAAGTTTTGCACGATGAAGGTGATTCTTTTGCCCGCTATCTTGTGCGTATGGAAGAGATGGAGGAATCTTTAAACATTATCGAACAGGTGGTAGATAACGTTCCGGAAGGAGATTTTACAGCAAAGATGAAACCGGTTGTTAAACTTCCGGAAGGAGAATATTACCAGCGTGTGGAAACAGCCCGCGGCGAATTGGGCGTTTACATTGTAAGCGATGGAAAAAAGTTTCCTTACCGCGTTAAATTCCGTTCGCCCAATTTTAGTAACCTTTTTATTCTGAATACCCTGGCCAAAGGAGGCCTAATTGCTGACCTGGTAGCTATCAGTGGTTCTCTTGATTTGGTAATTCCTGATATTGACCGATAAATCTGAAAAATATGATATTAGATATTTATAGCTTTTC
>CAYLSW010000095.1:0-7681 GCA_964386145.1 uncultured Lentimicrobiaceae bacterium
AAATATCTATGGATAGTTTTGCAGAAACAGCAGCCTCACTTGAGGGCGCCGGCAGGACAGTTATCTATGCAGCAATTGACGGAAGTTTTGCCGGTCTAATTGCTATTGCTGATAAAGTAAGAGCTAATGCAAAATATGCTGTAGAGAAATTGACTGAGATGGGTGTACAGGTAGCAATGCTTACTGGAGACAACCGCGCAACTGCGGAACGTATTGCAGGAGAGCTTGGAATAAAAACTGTTTTTGCCGAAGTACTCCCCGGTCAAAAAGCTGATAAAGTTAAAGAGATGCAATCACAGGGAAAACTTGTGGCTATGGTTGGAGACGGAATTAACGATGCGCCCGCCCTTGCGCAAGCTGATGTAGGTATAGCTATTGGTGCTGGCAGTGATGTCGCAATGGAAACTGCTGATGTAGTCTTAATGAAATCTGATCCATTTGATGTAATTGGAGCCATAACCTTAAGCCGTGCAACATTGCGTAAGATGCATCAAAATCTTTGGTGGGCTACAGGTTACAATGCAATCGCATTCCCCATTGCTGCCGGACTGTTTTATCCCTCATTAGGGCTTATACTGCGTCCTGAAGCTGCAGCCGTTTCTATGTCCGGATCTTCATTGATTGTAGCATTAAATGCACTTTTGCTAAAGAGAACCAAAGTGGCAGGTATAAAAGTAAAGGAATAATTCATCTCTTTTTTTAATTTAAATACTAACATTTCTCACTTAAGAATTCAACAAGAATCAATGATAATCACATTGTTACGTAGTGAAGATATATAAAACGATTGAAAAAATCAGCCTGTTTGAGCAGGAAAATCTCTGGCTGCTACTTTCGGGCAAAAAGATTATTTGGATAACAGGTCAACGATCCTCCAACCGTTTCCGGGTTACCGGCAAAACAAAGAATATTTTAAAGATCACCTTAATTCCGGAATAATTACATTTCCGAAAACCCATATGTTAAAACTTTGCCTGTTCAGAATACGAAACAGATATTACTCTATTTTTGCACCTCAAAATACACTGAATAATTTCAATTGGTCAATATGAAACGCATTTCTTTTCTGTTTATCGGCTTGATTTTACTGGCCGTTACAGTTTCTGCACAAATTCTGCAACCGGTCAAATGGGCTTTTTCTTCAAAGAAACTTTCTGCTACCGAATACGAATTGACTTTTAAAGCTTCCATTGACAATTCCTGGCATTTATATTCACAAGATATACCGCAGGCTCCTCCTGCTACAACATTCCAGTTTGAAAAAGACAGCAGCTATACCCTTGTGGGGAAGGTGAACGAGGTCGGCAATGTCATTAATGATTACGACAAGAATTTCAAAATGGTATTGAAGTATTATACCGACAGTGTAAGCTTTGTTCAAAAGGTTAGGTTAAATGCCCCCGGCGCTATTGTGAAGGGGGATTTCACTTTTATAACCTGTGATGCTACCCAGTGTTTAGCGCCAACAGATTTGGACTTCTCTTTTGATTTGGGTAATGTGAGCCAAATAACTCAGGTTGCTGCCGTTAGCCCTGATAAAACCACTATTGGTAATAATAATATCACTATTGGCGGGAGAAAAAAGGGTCTTTGGGGCTTCTTCATCCTGGCTTTTTTCGGAGGACTTCTTGGAATTTTAACCCCCTGTGTTTTCCCCATGATTCCCATGACCGTAAGCTTTTTTATGAAGGATGGCGAAAAGAAATCCAAAGGCAAGATGCAAGCTCTTTTATATGGTTTCAGCATTATTTTAATTTATACTTTGATTGGTTCGGTGTTGGCTGTGTTTGCCGGGCCTAACTTTGCTAACTGGTTGAGTACCCACTGGCTGCCTAATATTTTGTTCTTCCTTATTTTCATGGTTTTTGCCTTTTCGTTTTTTGGAATGTTTGAGATGACGTTACCGCATTGGGCGGTTGACAAAATTGATAGCAAAGCCGATAGAGGCGGATTTCTGGGCCCTGTATTTATGGCAATAACACTGGTTCTGGTTTCTTTTAGTTGTACGGGCCCCATTGTGGGAACTATTTTGGTTGAATCGGCCGGCGGCGCAATAATCAAACCCATTGTGGGGATGTTGGGTTTTTCACTTGCTTTTGCTCTGCCTTTCACGCTATTTGCTTTTTTCCCCTCCTGGCTTACACGCCTGCCCAAGTCCGGCGGTTGGTTGAATACGGTAAAAGTAGTGCTGGGCTTTTTGGAGTTGGCTTTGGGAATGAAATTTCTGAGTATCGCCGACCAAACTTATCACTGGCAAATCCTCAATCGTGAAGTCTATCTTGCTCTTTGGATTGTGATTTTCTTTCTCCTGGGTCTGTATCTGCTCGGAAAATTAAAATTTGTTTACGATTCGGATGTGCCTTTCGTGACAGTTCCCCGTTTGCTACTGGCCATTATTACCTTTAGCTTTGTGGTTTACATGATTCCGGGTATGTTTGGCGCTCCTCTGAAAATGTTGTCCGGATATCTGCCACCAAGAACCACAATGGATTTTAATTTGAATAAAGTTGTCCGGGAAAATGTGAAGGCATTTTCCGGATCAAATATGTCTGCACCAAAGGAAATTTCAGGAATTCCCAAATATAGTAACTTTTTGCATTTGCCCCTTGGCCTGGAGGGCTATTTTGATTACGACCAGGCTGTGGCTTATGCCAGAACACAAAACAAACCTGTTTTTATTGATTTTACCGGACACGGCTGTGTAAATTGTCGTGAGATGGAGGCTGATGTTTGGTCTGATCCCCGTGTGCTCAAACGTTTACGAAACGACTTTGTTATCCTGGCACTTTATGTGGACGACAAGTATAAACTGCCTAAAAACGAATGGGTAAGGTCTTCTTACGATGGCAAAATGAAAAAAACGCTTGGCTCAAAAAATGCCGATTTTCAAATTACCAAATTCGGTGTAAACGCCCAGCCGTTTTACGTGCTTATGGATAGCAAAGGCAACGTGCTGGTGCAGCCCACAGCCTATGACCTGAATGTGAATCATTTTATCACTTTTCTGGATAAAGGGTTGAAGAACTTTAAAAATGGAAAGACATTGTTTAATATTAATGCTAAATAGCTTAAAGTAAGCATCCTCATTCGCTTTGTACAACGCTGACCTTTTCTGTTGCACATCGGATTTTGATTATGTCATAGCAATACTCCGTTAATTTTTCGTTCTCGCAAAGACGCAAATGCTTACTTCATAATAAGTTATACTTATTATGAAGTAAGCCTATTTATCTGGGATTCAGATTGGTAGAATTTTTTACTGAACTATTGTCATAGAAAACATTCAAAAAAATCACCGGGAAATTTTGATATAAGAAATATTTATCTACATTTGTCGCGTTAAAACAAAACAAGACCATGCAGAGATTGTCAAACAGCTTTTTTCACTCCTTTTATTACTTTTATTTTAAAAGTATAATGGGACTGTATATGGTTTGACGTCAAGAGATAATTAAACAATATCACAAAAAAGTCCCGGAGAACATTCGGGACTTTTTTTTTTGAAAAAAAAAAGATAAAAATGAAAATAGCCATGCAGGGTGTACGGGGAGCCTTTCACGAAATTGCCATTCGCAAATATTTTAAAGGGGAAGACTATGAAACGGTTCCGTGTTCATCTTTCAACGAACTCTTTGATGCGTTGCGGTTTCAAGGGGTTGACTATGGGATGGTGGCCATCGAAAACTCCATTGTGGGGAGTATTCTGCCCAACTATACACTGTTGCGTGAATCGGGATTACGGATTCTCGGCGAGGTTTATTTGCGCATAAAACAACATCTATTGGCACTTCCCGGACAAATACCGGACGACATAAAGAAGGTCTATTCGCATCCTATGGCTTTGCAGCAGTGCCGCGAGTTTCTGACACCCATGCGTCGAAGGGGTGTTCAGCTTGTGGATTCGGAAGACACTGCTTTGAGCGCAAAATGGATTAGCGAAGGAAATATGAAAGGAGTGGCTGCCATTGCCAGTAAGCTGGCTGCGAAACTTTACAACCTTGATATCATAGCCGAAAATATCGAAACCAATAAAATGAATTATACCCGTTTTCTGATTGTCTCGCATGAGGAAAATTACCAAAGCCACTTTAACGGACAGCAAATCAACAAAGCATCGTTCTGTTTTGTTTTGCCCCATCAGCAGGGACGACTTTCGGAAGTGCTTTCTGTGTTGTCGTTTTACAAAATCAACCTTACTAAAATACAGTCGTTACCCATTGTGGGCGAGGAGTGGGAATATCTTTTCTATGTGGATGTTGACTTTCCAGGCTATGAAAAGTACCGTCAGTCGCTTGATGCCATTAGGCCGTTACTCAGTGAGTTAACCATTTTAGGAGAGTACGAGAAAGGAGGGAAAGTTCATGAGAATTAATACGGCACACCGGCTGGAAGTGGTCAGCGAATACTATTTTTCGCGAAAACTAAAAGAAATTGCTGCATTGCGTCAGCAGGGCATTGATGTGATCAACCTTGGCATAGGCAGTCCGGATATGGCGCCGGACGAAGATGTTATTGAAACCGTGGTGAGCGAAAGTCGTAAACCGGAAAATCATGCTTACCAAAGCTATTCGGGCATTCCGGCGCTGCGGGAAGCTTACGCCGGGTGGTATCGGAAATTTTTTGGTGTTCGCCTGAATGCCGATAATGAAATTCTCCCGCTGATGGGCTCCAAAGAGGGTATTATGCATGTCTCCATGGCCTTTCTCAACCCGGGTGACGAAGTGCTGGTTCCCAATCCGGGTTATCCTGCGTATGCTGCTGTGGCACGGCTGCTTGGAGCAAAGGTGCGCTATTTCAATCTGTCCGAAGAAAACCATTGGTATCCCGATTTGGCAGCTTTGGAAAAAAACGATTTGTCCGGTGTGAAAATCATGTGGGTCAATTATCCCAACATGCCCACCGGTGCCCGGGCTTCTGCAGAACTTTTTGGGGCGCTCATCGGCTTTGGCTTTAAGCATAACATTTTGATTATCAACGATAATCCGTATAGTTTCATTTTAAATGACGAGCAACTGAGTTTGCTGAGCATTCCGGGAGCGAAAGAGATTGCGTTGGAGCTGAATTCACTGAGCAAGTCGCACAACATGGCAGGGTGGAGGCTGGGCATGCTTGCCGGTCACTCCGAATATGTCCGTGCTGTTTTGCAGGTGAAAAGCAACATGGATTCGGGGATGTTCAAGCCGTTGCAACTGGCAGCTGTGACAGCATTGCAACAGCCGACAAGCTGGTACCGGTGGTTGAATGAAGTTTATATGGAAAGAAGAAAAGTTGCTTTTGAAATTCTAAATGTATTGCAATGCACTTACGATAAAAATCAGACAGGTATGTTTGTGTGGGCAAAAATTCCGAAAGAAAGTGATGGATCAGAGCAATTTTCAGACATGATTTTAGAAGATAGCGAGGTGTTTTTGACTCCGGGATTTGTTTTCGGTACGGGGGGCATACGTTATGTTCGTCTTTCGCTTTGCACCAAAAGAAGCCGCTTGCAGGAGGCAGCCGAACGAATAAAAGAGAAACCCATCATTAAACAGGAGATAATTTCATGATAAACGTTTGTATAGTAGGTATAGGACTCATTGGCGGTTCCATGGCGCTGGATTTAAAAAAACGTGAGTTTGCCCGGAAGGTTGTCGGCGTGGACATCAATCCACAGCACGCCAACATAGCCAAACTCAGTAGGTTGGTAGACGAAACTATGGATATGGAAGAAGCTGTCAAACAATCCGATTTGATTATTGTCGCCACACCTATTGATGTGACCAAAATGTTGTTGCCGGAGATTTTGACATTTTGCGAGGGTACGGATAAAGTGATTACCGATGTGGGTTCCACCAAAGCCGGGATTCTTCATAAGGTTCGAAATCATCCCAACCGGGCTCAGTATGTGGCTTCGCATCCCATGGCCGGAACAGAATTTTCGGGGCCGATGGCAGCCATTAGCATGTTGTTCGACTACAAAACCGCCATTATTTGCGATGAGGAAAAAAGTGCACCGCAGGCATTAGCATTGGTAAAAAACATGTACAAAACGCTGCGCATGAAAGTCATCTTCATGCAGGCACATGAGCACGATGTCAGTGCAGCCTATGTTTCGCACATTTCACATATTTCGGCTTTTGCCTTGTCACTCGCCGTGTTGGAAAAAGAGAAAGATGAAAAACGAATTCTTGATCTGGCCAGCGGCGGCTTTGCTTCCACGGTACGACTCGCTAAAAGTTCGGCAGAAATGTGGGCGCCTGTCTTTGATCAAAATTCCGATTATGTGCTGGAGGTGCTGGATACCTACATTGAAAAATTACAATGTTTCCGGGAAGCCATTGACAAAAAAGACCATCAACAGCTGACATCCCTGATTCATGAATCCAATAAAATTCAAAAAATACTTTAATACTTTAATATCATGCCAAAAAATTTGCAAATTGAACCCTTGTCGGAATGGAAAGAGTACAACCAACGACCTTTTGTCATTGCCGGGCCGTGTAGTGCGGAATCTGAAAAACAAGTGTTGGAAACAGCTATAGGTCTGAAAAAGACCGGTAAAACTGATGTGTTGCGGGCCGGAATCTGGAAGCCTCGTACACGCCCCAACAGCTTTGAAGGGGTCGGGTCAAAGGGCTTACCCTGGCTTAAAAAAGCCAAAAAGGAAACCGGCCTGCCATTGACCATCGAAGTAGCCAATGCCACGCATGTTTACGAAGCCCTGAAATTCGGTGTGGATATTTTGTGGCTCGGCGCCCGAACCACGGCCAATCCTTTTGCTGTGCAGGAGATTGCCAATGCCATGGAAGGAGCCGATGTGGGTGTGCTGATAAAAAATCCTGTAAATCCTGATCTGGAACTCTGGATTGGTGCTATCGAACGCATCTACCAGGCTGGTATCCGGAAAATCGGACTTATTCACCGCGGGTTTTCCACGTATGAAAAAATAACTTACCGCAACCTGCCCCAATGGCAGATTCCCATTGAAATGAAAAGCAGGCTGCCGGAAATCCCCATGCTTAACGATCCCAGCCACATTGGTGGTGATGCAGCACTTTTGCTAAGTATTTCGCAAAAAGCCATGGACCTGAATTTTGACGGATTGATGATCGAATCACACATCAACCCCATGGTTGCACTGAGCGATGCCAAACAACAAATTACGCCTATTGAGTTAGGCGTTCTGCTGGACAAATTAATTTTACGCAGTCCTCAGCCTCACGATGAACAACAACTAAATGTTCTCGAAGAACTTCGCGGGAAAATCGACTGGCTTGACGATCAGTTTCTGGAGCTGATCGAACAGCGTATGCAAGTGGTGGAAACTATCGGTGAGTACAAAAAAAGAAATAATATCAGTATATTACAAAACAAACGATGGGAAGACATTATCTATAAAAATATTGAAAAAGGTGCTAAAAAAGGGCTGAGCCGCGATTTTATCAACCGGGCTTTCAAGGCAATTCATCAGGAATCCATTAACCATCAAATGGAGATTTTGAACGGGAAACCATAAGAGAAAACGATATGATGATGTCTTGTTAAAACGGTTTCTTTTCTTCTTAGGGTTTGTGACGAAATAAAGTGACGGGAATCGACGAAGTAATTTTGCGGGTTTTCAAGGCAGGGCGGAGCGTTAAAAAAATGTTTAGTAAACATTTTTAGCGAACGAGCCAGCTTGCAGGAAAGGGTTGCGAATAGC
>CAYLSW010000096.1:0-7679 GCA_964386145.1 uncultured Lentimicrobiaceae bacterium
TTTTAAATTCACCCTGTGAAATATTAGCTTTGCTATTTCACGGGGTAAACAGTGGTTATTCGCAACGTTTGCGTCTTGAAAACCCCAAAAATTACTTCGTCGATTCCCGTCACTTCATTTCGTCACAAACCCTAAGGTAAAAAAATCTGTGCTGAAAAGTAAATCAAGAGTTTGAAAAGTTAAAAAAAATTTAAACCCATTCTAAATAACAGATTTAATAATTACTTTTGTAATTTGTTATCCTATTTTTATGACAGCATGGACACTTACAGTTTTTTAGATAATTCCGACCCGAATTATATTGAGGGTTTGTACAGGCAATTTAAAGATGACCCTGAAAAATTAGAAACCGGATGGCGACATTTTTTTCAGGGGTTCGATTTTGCCCGACAGACATATCCGCTAAGCGCAACCGCCGCTTTGGAAACCACTGATGAATTTAAGGTCATCAACCTTATCAACGATTACCGCAGGCGGGGGCATCTGTTTACCAAAACTAATCCTGTAAGAACACGCAGAACCTACACGCCAACATTAGAAATTGAAAACTTTGGGCTTTCGAAAAAAGACTTAAACAGAACTTTCTTTGCCGGCAATGAGGTGGGACTGGGGACTGCCAAATTAAGCGAAATTATTGATTTTCTCGAAATAACTTATTGCCATTCGATAGGTGCTGAATATTATTTTATTCGTGACCTGGAAATTGTTTCCTGGCTGAAAAAAAACTTTGAGACCACCCGCAACCAGCCCGATTACACCTTCGAGGAAAAAACATATATCCTGAGAAAACTGTTACGTGCCGTCCATTTTGAAAAATTCCTGCAGAAAAGATTTCCCGGCCAGAAACGTTTCTCCCTCGAAGGTGCGGAAGCCCTTATTCCCGCACTTGATGCAGTAATGGAAAAAGGCTCTGAACTGGGTATTGAGGAGTTCGTTATTGGCATGTCGCATCGCGGAAGACTCAACGTGCTGGTAAATATCCTCAGAAAACCGTTTAAAGATGTGTTTTATGAATTTGAGGGAGTGGAGTATGCAGATGAAAATCTGTTCGGCGATGTAAAATACCATTTGGGTTACACTATTAAAAGGAAATCAAGCAAAGGCAAAGAGGTGAAGTTTACGCTGGCGCCAAACCCCTCTCACCTGGAGGCTGTGGACCCTGTGGTGGAAGGTATTACCCGCGCCAAACTTGATAAATACAAAGGTGGTGACACCAACAAAATTGTTCCTATTCTCATCCACGGCGATGCCTCCATTGCCGGACAGGGAGTCATTTACGAAGTGATCCAAATGTCCGACCTGAAAGGCTATTCTACCGGTGGCACCATTCATTTGGTGATTAACAACCAATTGGGCTTTACCACAGACTACCGCGACGCCCGCAGCAGCACTTATTGCACCGATGTGGCCAAAACCACGCTCTCACCGGTATTTCATGTGAATGGCGACGATGCCGAAGCCGTTGTTTTTACCGTTCAACTGGCCATGGAGTTCCGGAACCATTTTCACAAAGATGTTTTTATTGATATCCTTTGCTACCGGAGATACGGTCACAACGAAGGCGACGAACCTCGTTTTACACAGCCCTTGCTTTACAAAGCCATTGAAAAACATCCGGACGCTTATACCATTTACAAAGAAAAATTGCTACAAGAAGGAATTATCACAACCGAATACTGGAAAAAGGAGGAAAAGCATTTCAACGATAAACTGGAGACTAATTATATCCAATCCAAGTCGCATAAAAAAACCAATATTGACAGCTTCCTGAAAGATACATGGAAAGATATTCGCAGGGCTACAGATGAAGATTTTCTGAAATCTCCCGATACTTCCATCACCGGAAAAGAGTTGCTGGCTATTGCCAAACAGATTACCGGTCTGCCCGCGGAGAAGAACTTTTACCGGAAAACAATACGTTTGCAACAACAACGGGCAACCATGGTGGAGAAAAAAGGAACACTCGACTGGGCTATGGGCGAACTGCTGGCATACGGAAGTCTGCTCGAAGAAAATATACCTGTCCGGCTCAGCGGGCAGGATGTGGAGAGAGGAACATTTTCGCACCGGCACGCAGTGTTACGTCTCGAGGATTCGGAAGAAAAATATGTTCCCTTAAACCATATCAGCGACAAACAGGCTCTTTTTGAAGTATATAACTCTCCGCTGTCGGAGTATGGTGTCCTCGGCTTTGAATATGGCTATTCATTAACTTCGCCCTATTCGCTGACAATCTGGGAAGCACAGTTTGGTGATTTTGCCAATACGGCGCAGGTGATATTCGACCAGTTTCTCAGTAGTGCGGAAGATAAATGGAACGTGATGAACGATTTGGTTGTCCTGCTGCCTCACGGTTACGAAGGACAGGGGCCGGAACATTCCAGCGCCCGCATGGAGCGCTTTCTGATTTTGGCAGCCGAAAACAACATGCAGATTATCAATTGCACCACGCCGGCCAACTTTTTCCATGTACTGCGGCGCCAGCTGAAAAGAAAATTCCGCAAACCACTGATTATTTTTACTCCGAAAAGCTTGTTGCGACATCCCAAAGCAATTTCTTCGCTTGCCGATTTCACAAGTGGCGGCTTTCGTGAGACGATGGATGATGCCACGGCAGAACCTAATGAAGTAACACGCATCGTTTTTTGTACAGGGAAATTGTATTATAACTTGCTGGCAGAGAAAGAGAAACTGAAAAACAGATCGGTTGCCCTGATACGTATTGAACAGCTTTATCCTTTTCCAAAACAACAGGTTGATGAAATTATCAACAAATACAAAGGAGCCAAAGTTATTGTATGGGCGCAGGAAGAACCTGCCAATATGGGGGCGTGGGAATTTATGCGGAAAAAGTTTGGCAAAGAAATTGGTTTGATACTTATTGGCCGTCCTGCCAGTGGAAGTCCGGCTACAGGCTCATCGAAGTTTCATATCATCCAGGAGCAGAAAATTCTGGACAAAGTGTTTCTCGAATGTAATTGCCCTTTTCTGAACGATAAATGTGAGATGGTTTGTATCGGCAACCGGTGGAAATCGTTCGAAAAAGAGTTGAAAGAGATGCACGTAGATCATATTGATAGTAAATTTCATTCCGGAGTGAAGCCGTTGAAATAATAACCCGAAAAAAAAGAAAATCATGAAGATTGAAATAAAAGTTCCTACTCCCGGAGAATCCATTAGCGAAGTTCAGCTCGCCACCTGGCTGATAGAAGATGGTCAGCAGGTGGAAAAAGACCAGGACATTGTTGAAATAGATTCTGACAAAGCTACGCTGAGTGTGGCTGCCGAAGCAGATGGGAAAATAAAACTGATGGCTGCAGAAGGCGATACCCTTGCAGTAGGCTCGGTGATGGCTATCATCGATACGGAAACAGTCGGTTCAAAACCGGCAACCGACAAACCGGAAGAAAAAAAAGAACCGGAATTCCAGCCAAAAGCTGAGACAGAACTTAAACCGGTTGAAAAAACAACATCTGAAGCACCGACTTCTGCAAAGGAAGAAAAAGCCAGAGTGGAATTAACCCTTTCTCCACTGGCCCGCAAAATGATGCAAAAAGCCGGAGCCACCGAAAAAGAGCTGTTCTCCTTTTTTAAAACCTACCGGATTGGTAAGGAAGATATGGCTTTTTTCATAGAAAACAAAGGGGGTGACAAGGATTCATCATCTCCTGATACGACAAATATTACCGGCTGGCCCGGTGGTCGCGAAGCAACACATCAGAAAATGAGCATGTTGCGGAAAAAGCTGGCGCAGCGCCTTGTATCGGTCAAAAATGAAACAGCTATGCTGACCACTTTTAATGAAGTCGATATGTCCGCTATCATGGAAATCAGGAAAAAATATAAAGAGCAGTTTAAGGAAAAATTTGGTGTGGGACTTGGGTTTATGTCATTTTTCACCAAAGCGGTTACCGAAGCTATCCTGATCTTCCCCGGTGTGAATGCACAATTTTCTGAAGAGGAGATTATTCAGTTTAACTACGTGGATGTAAGCATTGCCGTGAGCGCTCCCAAGGGACTGGTAGTACCAGTCATTCGTAATGCCGAGATGATGAGCCTGGCCGAAATTGAAAAGGCTGTCAAAGAACTGGCCATCAAAGCAAGAGATAACAAAATAACACTGGAAGATATGCAGGGCGGTACATTCACCATCACCAACGGCGGCGTTTTCGGTTCCATGATGTCCACCCCTATCATCAACCCGCCGCAAAGTGCTATTTTGGGAATGCACAATATCGTAGAACGCCCGGTGGCTGTGAACGGAAAAGCGGAAATTCATCCCATGATGTACGTAGCCCTTTCGTATGACCATCGGGTGATTGACGGTAGCGAGTCGGTAAGCTTCCTGGTAAAAGTGAAAGAGATGCTGGAGCAGCCGGGGCGCATGTTGTTCGGTGCCAAAAATCCCGTTGAAGCATTGTTGGGAATTTAACGAAACAAAGTTTCAATTTTAATGGAACGCTTCTAAAATCCGTGTCAGGAACTTGTTGTAGTCAAACTGCCCATGGTCATTTAGGCCCATACGAACCACCACCAAATCTTTGGAAGGGATAATATATACCCGCTGGCCATGAAAGCCATCGCAGTAGTAAATATCTGGATATCCTTTAATTTCGTGAGTGCCTTTGTTTAGCCAAAATTGTGCACCATACTTATCATGCGATTTGCGTGCCGGCGTAGTGGAATATTTTACCCAGCCTTTGGGTAAAATACGTTTTCCCTGCCATACACCATTTTCGAGATAAAGCAACCCGAAACGTGCCCAGTCGCGGGGCGTGGCAAAAGTGTAAGAAGACCCTACAAAATTACCGCTGGCATCGGTTTCCAGCACTGCCGAACGCATGCCGATTTTATTTAGCAGCACTTTACGCGGGAAGTTCCAGTATTGCTGATTGTTGCCAATGGTCCGGCGGATAATTTCGGAAACGATGTTGGTGTTTCCGGAAGAGTAGTACCACACCGAATCCGGTGGGTAAATGGCCGGCTTGCTCATGGCATAAGCCGCCATATTCCCCTTTTGGTAAAGCATAATGGTAACATCCGAGATATCACCGTAATTTTCATCCCATTGTAGTCCGCTGCTTTGATGCAGAAGGTCGGTAAGCCGGATATTTTTCCGGCTGTCGTCTTGCCATTCTTTGAGTGGCACCGGAGCATTGACATTTAGTTTTCCCTCTTTTACTAAAATTCCGATAAGTGCGCTGGTGATACTTTTGCTCATCGACCAACCCAGAATTCGTGTATCTTTATTAAAATTCTTAGCATACTTTTCGCGTATAAAAAGGGTATCGTAAGCCACGACAACGGCACGGGTATTCCCAGGGTTGAAAGCAGAGTCAATAGCAGCCTGCAATTTCTTCATATCCACATTCGGCGGAATGGTATCCCGCATTTTGCTGCCCATAGGCCAGTAAATATCCTGTGGATCTTTCGGTAGAATCTCCTCTGTCATTTTTTGTTTTTTCACCTCCTCGATGTTGGCATCAGCCAAAAGTGTACATCCAAGTCCCTGACGGTAAATGGCAATTTGTTTGGCCATACCAAGGAAAGTTCCGGTAACAATTTTGTCTTTGTAATTGATGACATTGTGGGAAAGCCCCACCGGGAAAAAGCTTAAATCATGTTTTTCAATGTCTTGCTTTGTACGGTTGGTAAGGAAAGTCCACGAAGCCAGATCTTTGGCCGCATAACCGGTAAAAATAGGCGCCCGTTTAATGAAATAGTTTGCTCCATAAGCAAAGGCTGCCAAGAGAATAATAATAATAAGGTATTTAATTCTTTTCATAGCACGGATATTTAGTGATTTTCAAATATAGAAAATAATCAGAACACAACACTCACGGAAAATAATATTCTTATGTTAAGTTTAGGACATCTTTTACACACTCCTTTTGCCTTACCTTTGTAAAAATATTCAAACCATGAAGCGTGAAATTGATTTTTTGGTGATTGGTTCCGGAAGTGCCGGGCTTATCTTCGCCTTGAAAGTAGCTGCACACGGAAACGTCCTCATCTTATCCAAGTCAACCATGAAAGATACGGCTACATCTTATGCCCAGGGAGGGATAGCTGCCGTTACCTATTCTCCTGATAATTATGAAAAACATATTGAAGACACGCTTAAAGCCGGAGCAGGTATTAACGATAAAGAGATAGTCCGTATTACCATAACCGAATCCACCGAACGGGTGAAAGAACTTATCGAATGGGGAACCCATTTTGATAAAGAAAAGTCGGGGAAGTATGCACTGGCACGTGAAGGCGGGCATTCCGAATTTAGAATTCTCCATCACAAAGATAACACGGGGTTTGAGATTCAGCGCGCGCTCAGCGAAAAGGTAAAAGCCCATCCGAACATTGACGTGTTTGAAAACTATTTTGCTATTGATATAATTACCCAGCACCATTTCAACGAGGAGGTAAACCGTTACAGAAAGGATATACGGTGTTTTGGCGCTTATGCTATGAACGAAAAGACCGGTAAAGTTGAAACCTTTCTTGCCAGGGTAACGGTGATAGCCACCGGTGGTTTGGGAAACATCTATCAGACCACTACCAACCCCCTGTTTGCTACCGGTGATGGCATAGCCATGGCTTACCGCGCCAAAGCACATCTTGATAATCTGGAGTTTGTACAGTTTCATCCCACCTCATTATACAACCCGGGTGAAAAACCTTCGTTTCTCATTACCGAAGCTCTGCGCGGTTCAGGCGCGATTTTAAAGACAAAAAAAGAAAAAGTGTTTATGAAGAAATATCATGAGCTGGGATCTCTGGCTCCACGTGATATCGTAGCACGCGCCATCGACAACGAGATGAAACTTTCCGGAGACGATTTTGTGTTTCTTGATGCCAGACACATCAATAAAAATGAAATTTTGCATCATTTTCCAACCATTTATGCCAAATGCCTGAGTATTGGTATTGACATGACCAAAGAGATGATTCCGGTGGTACCGGCAGCACATTATTCCTGTGGGGGTATTATTTCGGATAAAGAGGGCAGAACCACTATCGAAAACCTTTATGCCGTAGGGGAAGTGGCCCGCACCGGACTTCATGGAGCTAACAGACTTGCCTCCAATTCACTACTTGAGGCGGCAGTCTTTTCTCACAGGGCAGCCATGCATGCCATTGGTATTTTCAATCAGATGGATTTTCGCAAAGATGTTCCCGACTGGGATGCCGAAGGCAGGGTAATGAACGAGGAGATGATTCTGATTACCCAATCGACAAAGGAGCTTCAGGCTATTATGAGCAGCTATGTGGGCATCGTCCGCTCTAACCTGCGCCTGAAACGAGCTTTTGACCGACTGGAAATTTTATATAAAGAGACGGAAGATTTGTATGATAAATCAATTCTTTCAAAAGATATTTGTGAGCTGCGCAACATGATCAACGTGGCTTATCTTGTGATAAAGATGGCTATGAACCGCAAGGAGAGCGTGGGACTGCATTATTCTATTGACTATCCTGAAAAAAAGAAATAATGATATGGCGCTTATAAAAAAAGTTAATGGGAAAACCCCGCAGTGGGGCGAAGGATGCTATCTTGCTGAAAATGCCACCCTCGCCGGCGATGTGGTTTTGGGAAAAGGTTGTAGTGTATGGTTCAATGCCATACTTCGTGGCGATGTGCATTACATCCGCATCGGCGACAATGTGAACATTCAGGATGG
>CAYLSW010000097.1:0-7646 GCA_964386145.1 uncultured Lentimicrobiaceae bacterium
CAGCCGGCTGATGCCCACAGCAATTTTTTTCTGCGGATAGTAAACCTGTGTTTTATCAGAAAAAGGAACAGTTAAAATATGGCGCTCATCTTTTAAAAAAGCAGCTTTTTCTACATTATTCTCCCAATTGAAAGCCGTCAGTTCCATGCGTGGCATCCGACTGCCATCGTTTTTAAGAAAAGTACTGTTCATTTGCTCCAGGGCTGACGGTAGAAAAAGAGAATAAGCACCCGACAGTCCGCCGCCCATAACCACACAGCTGTCGGTAAGACTCGCTACATTGGCCAGGGCATCGCCAAGTACATATCCAAATGTTTTCCATGCTTCTACCGCGGCAGCTTTGTTTCCTTCTTTTTTTCCTAAACCGATCTGAAAAATTTCAAAAGGTTTCGGCGTTTTCTCAATAGGAATTCCGCTTGCTTCGGCATACAAACGACGAATTCCACGGATGCTTAATACCTCTTCCACGCTTTGTTCACGATTTAGGGGATTACTCATGCGGTTCACTTCGGCAGCAGCTGAGTTGTCACCGCCAAAAAGTTTACCATTAACCACAATACCACCACCAAAACCCGTTCCGAGCGTTACACCGAGTAAATTATTGTATTTTTTTTTGCTTTCCCTGTTTATCTCACTTAAATATCCTTCCAAAGCCTCACCCAAAGCAAACAAATCCCCGTCGTTGTTGATAAAAACTGGAATATTAAAAACCTCTTCCAGCATTTTGGCCAGCGGAATCCCGTCCATGAAATATGGCAGGTTTTCCAAATTGCCGATAATACCATTTTCATAATCGGCCGGGCCGGGAAAACAAAAGCTGATGGCATTGGCCTGCGTTCCTACCTGTTGCTGCAACCTGGAAAAGCCGTGAATGATCTTTTTAAAAAATCCTTCCAGATTCTCGGAAGAAGCAGGCAAATGAACTTTCTGATCAAGAATTTTGTTGTTTTGTACTGCCGAAAAAGCAAGGTTGGTACCACCGGCATCCAAAGTTAGAATAGTTGTTTTTATGTTACTCATTTTTTACATTTGTTTTGAGAGTCAAAAATAGAGCAAAAAGCATTAACAGGGAAGTCTTAATTATTGTTAATGTATCTGGCATTGAGCTTGCTTTCTCTTTTTTTACTACTTTTGAGCAAAATAAAATTTAATCATTTATTAAAATCCTTTATCATGTTTAAAAAATCTGTCCTTTTTATCGGCTTGTTTTTGTTTGCCCTGTTGGGTTCGAAGGCACAAAATTTATCTGATACATTAAAACCTAATCCAAATGTAACCATCGGAAAATTAACCAATGGTCTGACCTATTACATACAGCACAACAACGAACCCAAAGACCGGGTGGAACTACGGCTGGTGGTAGATGCCGGTTCCATTAATGAAAAAAACGACCAGCAGGGTCTGGCACATCTGTTAGAACACATGAGTTTTAACGGTACCAAACACTTTAAAAAATCTGCACTCGTTGATTTTATTGAAGCCAGCGGTGTGAAATTCGGGGCTCACCTGAATGCTAACACTTCTTTCGACCAGACCATTTATATATTGCAAATGCCTACAGACCGTGAAACCCTAATCGACAGTGCCATGCTTGTGCTGGAGGACTGGGCACACAATGTCCGGCTGGAAGGTTCTGAAATTGACAAAGAACGTGGTGTCGTCAAGGAAGAATGGCGGCTGGGCCTTGGCGCACAGGATAGAATGATGAACAAATATATTCCTGTTATCCTGAAAGGTTCGCGTTATGCCAGGCGGCTTCCGATAGGAAAAATGGCTGTTGTGGATACAGCGCATTACCAGACTATTCGTAGTTTTTATCACACATGGTACCGTCCCGATTTGATGGCCGTAATTGTGGTGGGCGATGTAAACGTTAACCAGATGAAAAAACTTATTGAGCAGCATTTTGGAAAGATATCCAATCCGCAAAATGAGAAGAAACGGGTGACTTACGGTATCCCCGGCAACAAAAAGCCACTCATTGCCATCACCACCGACAAGGAAGCTACCATGAATCAGGTGGTTGTCTTTTACAAACATCCTAAAAAACATGAAGTTCTCGTATCCGGGTTTAAAAAGCATTTGGAAAACCAGCTTATCAGCAGCATGATTACGGCACGCCTGGCAGAAATAACACAAAATCCCGGTGCGCCTTTCATGTATGCCGGTGCCGGATATGGAGGTTTCCTCGGCCGGACGACCGATGCTTATACCGCTTTTGCCATTGCCAAAGACAATCAAATTAGCAACAGCCTGAAAACATTGTTTGATGAAGGAAAACGTATGCAGGAATATGGCTTTACACCTACCGAGCTGGCACGGGAAAAGAAAAACCTAATGCGTAAGTACGAGCGTTTGTATGCTGACAAAAACAAACAAAAATCCTCTCTGCTTGCGCAGAAATACATTGTCAACTTTACGGATAAAGCCCCCATCCCCGGCATCGCAGAAGAGTACAAGCTGACCAAAGAGCTTTTGCCACAAGTTAAGCTGGAAAGTTTGGATAGCGTAGCTAAACACTGGATTACAGATTCGAATATGGTTGTATTGATTACTGCTCCGCAGAAAAAGGGTGTAAAAGTCCCCACACAGCAGGATGTCATGTCGATCATTGAGACCGAAAAAACAATACAATTAAAACCGTATGTGGATAAAGTCCTCCGGGCACCGTTGATTGCTCATGTCATAAAACCAGGCAAAATAATTCAGGTTCAAAAAACAAATCCGCTTTATGAAAAATGGACCTTAAGCAACGGTATAGAAGTATTTGTGAAACCCACACAATTCAAAAATGACCAGGTACTTTACAAAGCTTATAGCACAGGAGGAAGTTCCCTGCTTCCAGATGATAAGGTTATCCTTACTCGTGTTTTTTCCAATATTGTTGACGAAAGCGGGATCGGGCAGTTTAATGGCATTGATTTAGAAAAGAAACTGGCCGGAAAAGCTGCAAATCTAACCCCTTTCATGAACAACCTGCAACAAGGTTTTAAGGGAAATGCCAGCCCAAAAGATATAGAGACATTGTTTAAATTACAGTATCTCTTTTTTACCTCGCCACGACAGGACAAGGAAATTTTCCAAAAGGTAATTACCAACCAGGAAAATCTAATCAAACACCTGAGTGCAAATCCGAGAATGGTATTTTATGATTCCCTGAGTCGTGTCATCACCTCACATTCTCCACGATCAATTATCATTCCTACGGAAGCACAGATAAAAAGTATCCGGCAGGCAGATATTTACAGCATTTACAAAAAGCAGTTTCAGCATGCTGCCGGATATAAAATTTTTCTGGTGGGAAACATCAATGCCCAAAAGCTGAAACCTTTGGTTGAAAAATACCTTGCCAGCATCCCCACAGGCGAAAATCTTACGTGGAAAGATGTGAGTTCCGTGTTTCCCAAAGGCGTTACAAATGTGGATGTCTATAAAGGAAGTGCACCACAAAGCCAGGTTGTCATTGTTATGAAAGGGAAGTATCGCTATTCTCCTGAGAACAACTTAATTATGAATGCATTGGTGCAGTCGCTGAACATTGCATTACGCGAAAAAGTGCGTGAAGAAGAGAGCGGTACATACGGAATTTACGTCTCTCCTACCCTAAGAAAATATCCCAAAGAGAAATACACACTGATGATCGGTTTCGGATGTTCTCCGAAAAATGTGAATAAACTGGTGAAATCAGTTTTCGGAGTAATAAAGAAGATACAGGCCGAAGGACCCAATGACATGACACTCAAAAAGGTGAAAGAGACTTTTAAAAGGAGTAGGGAAACCAGCGAACGTGAAAATAGTTTCTGGCTTAACCAGTTGGAAAATAGCAGTTTTTATGGGACAAAAATCCTGTCAGTCAAAGAATATGATGCTGCTGTCGGAAACATTACGGTAGAAAAAATTAAGAAAGCAGCCAAAAGATATCTCAAAACGAAACATTATGTCTTAGGGGTGTTAAAACCGAAAAAATAATTCATCAAAAGGAAGCTGTTACATTGTGAAATTATTGTAATGGCTTCTTTTTTGACTGGTCTATCCACTTGTTCTGTTTCGTATTTTATTGTTTCACCATTTTCTCAATCGTTTGTAATCAAATGTGTAATCATTCACATGTCGATGTACCAAGCCTTTTCATGTTCATACCGGGTCAACGGGTTCGGAATATTTGATAATGGTTACTTTTGCGATTCAAAATAAAAAGGAAAAAATGAAACGAGTACTTATAGCAACCGGTGGTGGCGACTGTCCCGGATTAAACGCCGTGATTCGTGCCATTGTTCACCGTGCATCGCAGGAAAAAGATTGGGAAGTACTGGGAAGTATACAGGCTTTTAACGGAATTCTGTGGGAACCTACTGAAGTGATTGTGCTAGACAATAAAAAGGTGAAGGGTATCCATTTTCAGGGAGGAACCATTATAGAAACCACCAACAAAGGTGGTCCTTATGCCTGGCCTATTAAAGATAAGAATGGAAAATGGATTACCGTTGACCGCTCCGATGAAATGATTCGCAAATTGCAGATTATGCATATTGATGCGGTGATCAGTATTGGTGGTGATGGTTCGCAACGGATTTCCGAGCAGCTTTACCGTAAAGGACTGAACATTATCGGAGTTCCCAAAACTATCGACAATGACCTTTCGTCCACCGATTCAACTTTTGGCTTCCAGACTGCTGTTGAAATAGCTACTGAATCTGTTGATAAACTGGTGACGACAGCTGCCAGTCACAATCGTGTTTTCGTGTTGGAAGTGATGGGTCGCGAAGCTGGCTGGATTGCCATGAATGCAGCTGTTGCCGGTGGTGCCGATGTGTGCCTGATACCGGAGATGCCTTACGATATTGAAGTTGTAAAAGAAGCTCTTGAAAAACGCTTTGTCCATGACAGAGGATTTGGGGTTGTCGTTATTTCAGAAGGGGCCTATCCCAAAGGTGGTAAAATAACTGTTCAGGAAAATGATGAAATAGGCTACGATAACCCAAGACTCGGTGGTATTGCCCGCCAGTTGATTCATCAGCTGAAAGTAGCCGGTTTTAAACATGACATGCGGGAAACCGTGTTGGGACATTTGCAACGTGGCGGCGTTCCCATTGCCTACGACAGGGTACTCTCTGCACAGTTTGGTGTGAAAGCTTTCGAGATGGTTTTGGAAAATGATTTTGGTAAAATGGTAGCGTATCGGCACCCTGACTTTATTGCGGTTCCGCTAAAAGATGCCATAGCCAAGCCAAACCTGGTAACCCCGGATAATGCACTGGTTAAAACTGCTAAAGGACTGGGTATTTCACTGGGACAAAAATATGCAGGAAATTTATAAGACTTCATAAATGCGGCTATATTTTATGAAAAAAATTAATGTAAATTTGGGGCATTATTTTTAAAAACTAAAAACATGAATGTACCTGAAAATTTAAAGTATTCTAACGATCACGAGTGGGTGAGAGTTGAAGGAGAAAATGCTTACATAGGTATTACCGATTTCGCCCAGAATGAATTGGGAGATATCGTTTTTGTCGAAGTGGAGACCATTGACGAAACGCTGGAAAAAGGCGAAGCTTTCGGAACCATTGAAGCTGTTAAAACAGTTTCCGACCTGTTGCTTCCCGTGGGTGGAACCATCCTTGAGCTGAACGAAAAGCTGGAAGATAAACCCGAATTGATTAACACAGATCCTTACGGCGAGGGATGGATTGTGAAAATAAAGATGGCCAATCCTGCCGAAACAGACAAAATGCTGGATGCCGCTGCGTACAAAAACCTGATTGAATCTTAGCAATCTGCTTATGCTGAAGAAGTTATGGCCTGCCCTTTTATGGTCTTTCATTATCTTACTGTTAACGGGCCTGCCCGGTAACTATTTTCCGAAAGTTACAACTTTTTGGAATTGGCTGGAACCTGATAAAGTTGTTCACCTTTTTATTTTCGGTGTTTTGGCTTTTCTCATCTTATTTGGCTTTCGTGAGCAATATTTTAACAGTCGTAAACGTTATTTATTTGGGATTATTGCAGTCTTGGTTACTGCTGTATATGGTTTGATAACTGAAATTCTGCAATTTTATGTTTTTATTGGACGAAGTGGAAACAGATTCGACTTCTTTGCTGATACAGTAGGTGCGATGATAGGATGGTTGCTGTTTATTTATCTGTATCAAAAAAAAATAAGAAGAAACGAAAGCCGTTAAAAAAAAATTGACTAATTTAGCAGCCGGAAAAAGTAATTCATTATATAATCTAATAAACAAAAAGAAGGATGGAATCCAGAAAAACACCAAAAGCTGACCTGGAAAATAAAAAAGCACTCTTTTTTGAAATTGGCCTCGTCCTTGCACTGGCTCTTGTTTTTGTTTCTTTTAATTATAAAAGTTACGAAAAAAGAACGTACAACCTGATGCAACAGAAAGCGGACAATACTCCTGAAGAGATGGTCCCCATTACCGAACAAAAGGTGAAGCCACCGCCACCGCCACCACCGAAAACGGTAACACAGATTAAAATTGTGAACAATGATGTCAAGGTGAACGAAGATATTGATATTGATGTTGATGCCAACATGAATACCAAAGTGAGCGAATATGTACCCCCACAAGAGGATGAATCAGTTCCCGAACAGCATATCTTTATGGTTGTGGAACAAATGCCTTCTTTCCCAGGCGGAACGGGCGCACTGATGAAATATCTCGCCTCTCACATCAAATATCCTGAGTTGGCTAAAGAGAGTGGTATCCAGGGCCGGGTGTTTATCAACTTTGTGGTAGAACCCGACGGTAGTATTGATAATGTAAAAGTTCTCCGCGGTATTGGCGGCGGTTGTGACGAAGAAGCCGTCAGAGTGGTAAAAAGTATGCCCAAGTGGATACCCGGAAGACAGCGTGGTAAGCCGGTGAGGGTTTCTTTTAACCTTCCCGTGAAATTTACACTGGAATAATAAATTCAGAATCGATAATAAAAGCTCTCCAAACCGGGGGGCTTTTTTTATTGCTGGGAAATGGGATGAAAATGGTGGAAAATTATTCCTGCTCTCGCCTTGCCCACAACAGCAGCCATCTTTTCTTCCGGAGCTTCCCTGATTTTTTTCACTGATTTGAATTCCCGTAACAGCTTTTGAACCGTATCTTTACCGACGCCTTTTATTTCCGTTAATTCCGATTTCAATGTTCCTTTTCTACGCCGTTTGCGGTGATGCGTAATCCCAAACCTATGAGCCTCATCGCGAAGCTGCTGGATAATACGCAGCGTTTCCGATTTTTTGTCAAGATACAACGGTAGCGGGTCATTTGGAAAATAGAGCTCTTCCAGTTTCTTGGCAATACCGATAATCCCTATTTTACCGTATAACCCAAGCAGTTTCAGACTTTTCACCGCTGCACTCAGCTGTCCTTTTCCACCATCTACTACAATCAGCTGTGGCAATGCTTTTTCCTCTTTCAGTAATCTTCCGTAACGCCGTAGTATGATCTCCTCCATAGAGGCGAAATCGTCAGGCCCTTCCACGGTTTTGATGTTGAAGTGACGGTATGCTTTTTTGTTGGGACTGGCTTTTACAAATTGTACCATAGAAGCTACCGGATAGGCACCCTGGATGTTGGAGTTATCAAAACATTCAATGACTTCGGGCAGGACATTCAGATGCAGGTCCTGTTTCATTT
>CAYLSW010000098.1:0-7632 GCA_964386145.1 uncultured Lentimicrobiaceae bacterium
CGGCCGATAAATTTTCACCTTCCAAAACCTTTTCAATGATTCCCCCTCTGACATAAACATCTCCGGTAAACTGACGTCCTTCGTTGACAATGCTGGCTTGTTTTATGATAAATTGATTTCGCATCAGTTAATAATAAAGCTATCCCTGTTTTCTCGGTTTTATTTTTCCCATCATAGCACGCCTTCTCAGGCTTATCACACCAAGGACAGCTTCGCGAAAAATGCTGTTGTTCATTTTTGATTCTCCTTTCGTGCGGTCGGTAAAAATAATAGGAATCTCCACCACCTTAAAGCCCAACTTAATGGCGGTAAATTTCATTTCAATCTGGAAGGCATAACCCACAAATTTAATTTTATCAAGATCAATGGCTTCCAATACTTTACGTTTCCATCCCAAAAAGCCGGCAGTAGTATCACGAATTTTCATTCCGGTTACCAGCCGCACATAAGCCGAGGCGTAATAAGACATGAGCACCCGTCCCATGGGCCAATTGACCACGTTTACACCGGTAATGTAGCGAGAGCCAATGACCACATCAGCATCATCAGCATCGTCAGAATCGTCAGAATCGTCAGAATCGTTAGTATGCATACACGAAAACAACCGTTCCAGGTCAGCGGGATTATGGGAAAAATCGGCATCCATTTCAAAAACATAGTCATAGCCACGTTGTAACGCCCATTTAAAGCCCATAATATAAGCTGTGCCCAGCCCAAGTTTTCCTTCCCGCTCAAGAATATTGAGTCGGTCAGGAAATTCGGCCATAAGCCGTTTTACAATGGCCGCTGTCCCATCAGGGCTATTGTCTTCCACTACGAGAATATCAAAAGGAGTCTTTAAGTTAAAGACCGTGCGAATAATATTTTCAATATTTTCCTTTTCGTTATAAGTTGGAATAATAACCAGCCCGTTATTCATGAAATAAATTTTTTGCTAAAATAGAAGATTTAAGCCAACTATTCAGACAGGAATGTCTTAAAAAAACTCAAAGAATAAAAAAACAGCCGGCTAATGAGCTTTACCCCATAGCAGGCTGTACTTATTATTCAGCATTTTCCCCTGAAGCAGGAAAACTCAAAATTTACTTATTGTACAGTTTAATATTATCAATCCTGTAAGAAGTTGTTTCGCCTTTGGTGTCATCACCATAATACCTGAAAGCAATATAAACTTTGCCGGAATAAGAAGACAAATCCACATCTCCGGATTTTATCCATGTGTTGTCAGCATCACTTTTGACAGCGACCTTGGCATTAATTTCCGTCCATGTAGCTGAAGCAATATTAGTTCCATCAAAATCAGTGGAAATCAAAACCTCGAAAGGTTTATCCTTGGTATGGTTCCAGTAAGCTTTTTCCGTCTCAAAGCTGATAGCCGGATTAGTCATGGCATCTAAATCAATTTTGGGTGTAATCAGCCATGAGATGTTCTCTTCGGTTGATTTATATGCAGTACCCTGAGCGTAGAGGTTGGTGCTGTATTCTTTGGCTCTCCAGAGACGGCTTCCGGAGGTAGCCACGTTCAGCCAACCGGTAATGGCAATGTCGGTATTGTTAGTCTGGCCGGAGAAGTTCACATCAAAGGAGGTAACACTGCCGGGAGTTCCACCGCCACCGCCACCACCGCCGCCACCGTTGCCGTTATTAACGACAACATCGTCAATCCGCATGGTGGTAGATTCGGTATTGCTACCTTTATATTTGAAAGCAATGGCTACATTCCCGACAAAATTGGCAAGCGAAATACTTCCTGATTTAACCCAGGCATTGTCACTCGCACCGGCATCGGCAAGTGTTGGCGATAGCTCCGTCCAGGTTGCCGTGGCAAAGTTAGAGCCATCAAAATCGGCAGAAGCTAAAACGGTCAGCGGTTTATCATTGCCGGTATGTTTCCAGTATGCCTTAGCAGATATAAAGTGGAGCACTTTATCGCCGTTGGTATTGACAACAGGGGGCGTTATCAGCCAGGTTTCCATGTCAGTCAGCCCTGAATTATAGCCGGTTGCCTGGGCATATTTATCTGTTTTAAAGACTTTTCCCTGCCAGGAGCGGTCGCCGGCTACTTTTTCATTTGTCCAGCCATCGATGGCAATGTCGGTGTAATTAACCACATTATCAAACGTTTCATGAATACTGTCAACAGGAGTAATTGCGGTTCCGCCACCGCCACCGCCACCACTGCCGGCTTTTCCAACCACAACATCGTCGATTCGCATGGTGGTAGATTCTGTATTACTGCCTTTGTATTTGAAAGCAACAGCTACATTCCCAACAAAATTGGCAAGTGAAATATTTCCCGATTTAACCCAGACATTGTCACTTCCGCCGGCACTGGCAAGTTTTGGTGAGAGTTCGGTCCAGGTTGCGGTGGTAAAATTAGTGCCATCAAAATCCGTGGAAGCAAAAACGGTCAGCGGTTTATCATTGCCGGTGTGTGTCCAGTATGCCTTGGCAGATATAAAGTGGAGCACTTTATCACCGTTGGTATTGACAACAGGGGGCGTTATCAGCCAGGTTTCCATGTCAGTCAACCCTGAATTATAGCCGGTTGCCTGGGCATATTTATCTGTTTTAAAGACTTTCCCTTGCCATGAGCGGTCGCCGGCTACTTTAATGTTTGACCAGCCATCAATGGCAATGTCAGCATAGTTTACTGCATCATCGAAAGTTTCATGAACGCTGTCAACAGGAGTGATGGGTATACCGCCACTACCAGGTTCGCAACGTGTGCTGTCCATTACTACTTCAGAGAGTGAGCGCAGATAAAGTTGAGCATTTCCATTGAAAGTCCCTACAATGGCTACCAGAGAACCGCTTTTATCAGGCACTTTAGCGAGAGCAAATGTGGCATAGCTACTGGTACGTACATCCACCCTGTTTCCGCTACAATCCTCTAATTTACGATTTGTAGCGGAATTTGGTTCGGCAAATACTTTACCTGTATCCGGCACGGCAAACTGAACATCATTCAGTTTTACCAACTGCTCCTGATACTTATTTGCCAGCAAGTCTTCAATAGTCGCTTCCTTTGGTGTTACGAATTTTTGCGTAGCAAGTATGACGATACTGGAATCATTATTTACATTATCCAGCTGAAACATACCGTTATAATCTGAGAGAACGACATTTTTCAGATAAATACGAATAGAATCGCCTACGCGTAATCCGCCGGTTTGTTCAAGGTGCAGGTTTACGGCATCTCCGGCGTCCTGAACATACGCGCTTTTATAAATATTTCCCGAACTTTCGTCCATGGTAACGGTAGCATACACAGATGCAGCCGTTTTAAACTGGTAAGCTCCCGAATCGGCATACATTTGGCGGAGTTGCGAAATAGTATAAACTCCACCAACCGGTATCTCGCTAATGGGAGGCGTGTCGAATTTTTGCTTAACACAAGCTGAGAAAAAAAGAAGCAAAGAGACTGCAAAAAATAAAACTAACTTTTTCATATTATCTATTTTATAATTATTCATGGTTTGGGTTTACATTCTGAAATAAACGTTGAAAAAAAATGTTCTACCGTACAGGTAGGCATACTTGGGAGGGAACTTGTTAATGTTTTGCGAATCATAACGTAGTTGTTCATAGCCTCCCGTAATAAGATAGGTATTATTGAGCAGGTTGCTCATACTTAGCGTAAAGCCGAAAGTGTATTTGCGATGAATCCTCCATGATCTCCCACCAAACATATCAACGGTCATCCCATCGGGAAGTTTTTCCTGTGCCAAAACACCTGGAACGCGGTAATCACCCTTTGGAAGTCCTGCCAGTGCTTCTTTGGTATGTCGATCAGGATTTACAGGGAGATAAGCATTTCCGAAAAAGTTACCTTTTACCCCAATGAACCAGTATTTTGGAGCGTTGTATCTAACTCCCATGGAAGCTACCGTTTGTGGCATTCCACCTACATAATAATTCTTCAAATATACTGTACGGTCAGTAGCCAGCATGGTGGCATTGTTGTCCTGCGTGATAGTGACTGATGGCCGCGAAGTGTAAATATACTGCCCATAGCCAAATACGCCTGAGACAGAAATCGTCGGTGACAAGTTAGCTTCAATACCCAGTTCCAGACCTGTATTCAGCTCATCAACACCGGTCATAATATAGTTAACATAAGAGTTTAATGCTTCGTGGTAAAAACTCCGCAACCAGGTTTTATCTTTAAATTGTGTGTAGTACACTGTTAACCTTGCCTTTACAGCAGGAGTGCGCAATATATAGTTGAGATCACCCGAATAGATGGTCTCACTTTTCAGGTTTTCCACTGTAAAATCGCGGGTACGAACGGAAACATATGAATCTCTGAAATAGGGAGCCCGCGTCATATACATGGCATTCCCTGTAAAATAGTTTCTTCCGTTAATTTTATAGGTTATGCCGCCTTTAAGGCCATAGTTAAAGAAATGATTATTATGACCAACACCATACGAATTCAGTGGAAAATGCCCGTTGCGCATATTGCCAGTCCGCCAAAAGTTAGTGTGCGAAAAGGTAGCACCCACATAGAAGTCTACTTTCCGGAAGGTAAAGTCAGCCTCTCCAAAAGCAGATTGCATGTTGATATTGGCATCATAGTCATACCCGAAAACATCTCCTTTTTTAACCAAACGGTTGGGATGATTCAGGTCACTTTGTGCAGCAGCCGGTATTTTAAACGGATCGCCGGAGGCATATTTATCAATGTCAAGCCAGTACCCGCCACCAAGCAGGTCAGCAATTTCTTTGTACTGATGACCTTTATAATAATTCAGCTTAAAGCCGCTGTGAACAGATAAATTATCACTTAGTTCTGAGGTAAAATCACCATTTACCTGCATCTGATTTTTGTCGTTTCTTCGGTCTTCAATAATATATTTTGAGCGAAGGCCCGTGACATCATTCCCGCCAATGCCATTCACATTTTTAACGGTGTATAAAAATTTGCTATTAGCAAAATAAAGGGCATCCCAGTTAATTTGACGATAGCTGTCGTTGGTTTCCCACTGTTTGGTATAATAGTTGGCAGCAGTCGAGTCGCCAATCAAATTATACCAGCTGGGCAGATAACGATAGTAGTCAGGTCGCGGGTCGTTGGCTTCCACCCAGTTAAGGGCAGTAGAGCCTCCTCTTCCAAACCAATAAGAAGCAGCAAGCCGGGCTTTTGTCTTTTCCGAAATTTTCCAGTAATCGGTCAGGGTGATCATGGGCTGGTGATAGTTGCTCACACGGGAATTTCGTTTTTTGCCGTCCTGATATCCCCAATAGGGATTATAATAATTATTGCCGGTAAGGTTGTAGGCTTCCTGAACGGCAATACCTGATTTTCCACGTTTGGAAGGAGCGCCGAAAATTGTCAATGCGAGGCTGTGTTGTTTGCTAAGTTTCTTCTCAACACCGAGAAAATACCCCCATGCATCATAAAAGGTACCGGCCACATAACCTTCCTGTGCCCACCTGCGTGAAACAGACGCCACCAGAGACCATCCGCCGGGCATAACACCGGTGGAATAAGTGAACATCAACCTGTCGCGGTAGCTACGGTTGGAAAGCGAATAAGAAAATTTCACCTGTTTTCTGAAAGTGGAAGGACGGGCATTGATTTCCGTGATTCCTCCCACACCACCAAAAGCATATTCGGAAGATACAATTCCGTTTTGCACCACATTATAACGTGTAATGTCGTTCAGACCACCCCAACTTGACCAGTAAGCGCGTCCTGTGGCAGGGTCGTTCAGCGAAATGCCATCCATCAACACCGAAATATTCTGAGAATCGTAGCCCCGGATACGAAAACGGGCAGGTCCGAAAACATAACCTGCTGTTGAAACAAAAATATCACGTGAAGCCTGCAAAAGCCCTGAGACATCCTGCGACTGGCTTTCATCATTCAAACCGGTCTCACTCAAAGTAAAAGTCGGTATTTCTGTTCCCGCATTCGATACGGTTGTCGTATCGGTCTGGGCTCTCACCTGCTGAATCATCAACAGGATAAGAAAAATAGATAGAATCTTTTTCATATAAATAACTTCGTATTAAAGAGTTAACAATTTTTTAAGCACAATGAAATAGAAATTCAAAAGGAAGCGAAATCAATTTGTCAGCAAAATATTTAGTCAAAAGTAAAATAATCTCAAATAAAACCTACATTTGTCAGGAAAAAAAAACGTTATTTAAAATGAAAACAATTTATTATACAATTTTCAGCGGACTGTTTTTATTATCATCTTCTTTTTTTCCCCCATCAAAATTAAATATCCGGCAGAAAAAGAAGCTGGCTGTAGCAATTGTGGGGTTTTACAATCAGGAAAATTTATTCGATACCATTAATGATCCGAAGATTAATGATGAGGAATTTTTACCTGATAGTCCCAACCACTGGAATACTGAAAAATATATGCACAAGCTGGCCAACATGTCGAAAGTTATTTCCAGAATAGGAACAGACATCAACCCGGATGGGATTGCCGTTCTTGGCGTTTCGGAGGTAGAAAACCTTCGGGTCATGCAGGATATGGCCAACCAACCCTTGTTAAAAAACCGGCATCTCGGTATCGTTCATTACGATTCGCCCGACCGGCGTGGTATTGATGTGGGACTTTTTTACAATCCGAAATATTTCAAAGTGCTGACAACAAAATCATTGCGACTTCACGTTCCTAATAAACCCTGGTTTCGCACCCGCAATCAGCTTGTAGTTTCCGGCCTGTTGCTGGGCGATACAGTTTATATCATTGTTAACCACTGGCCTTCGCGTTATGGTGGCGAGAAAAGGTCAAGACCTTTACGTAATATTGCTGCCGACCTGACAAGACATATTTCCGATTCACTGCTAAAGTTGAATCCCCGGGCAAAAATCATCGTAATGGGTGATTTGAATGACAACCCTACCAACGCAAGTGTAATGAAACACATGCGGGCTGTTCCCAAAAACAAAATGAAACCCGGCGATTTTTACAACCCCATGTACAAGTTGTTTAAAGAAGGTATTGGCTCCACTGCCTGGCGCGATACATGGAGCCTGTTTGACCAGATTTTTGTTTCCCCTGCATTGTTGGGGCCGGTTACGCTTCATTCGGGGCTGAAATTCTATAAAGCTTTCATTTTCAACAAGCCTTTTATGCAACAAAAAGATGGCCGTTACAAGGGTTATCCATTTCGTACTTTTGCCGGCGGTACCTGGCTTGGCGGCTACAGCGACCACTTTCCGGCATATATTGTGCTGGTGAAACAAGTAAAATGAACGAAAGTCTGAAATACTTCAAGGTGAATCGTTAAACGCTAATTGTTGATTTTTATCTGGTAACCCCGGCATCAAACAGAGCTATAAATCCATCAAACTTCAAACTCCAATCTTTTGATATCTTGCGCTAAGCTTTTCGGATGGATTCCAGAAAATGTCATTAAAATTCTGAATTTTGTCATTTTCCACCTGAGCGCCCTCACTTATCAGCAGGTCTCTCATGGTATTTTGTCCTCCGAAAGCATGTTTTCCGGTCAGCAAGCCCTGTCGGTTTACCACACGGTGAGCGGGAATATCCTCCAAACGGTATTTGGAACCGTTGAGTGCCCATCCCACCATGCGAGCCGAGCCTTTGCTACCAAGATATTCGGCCACAGCGCCATACGAGGTAACGCGCCCGTAAGGAA
>CAYLSW010000099.1:0-7618 GCA_964386145.1 uncultured Lentimicrobiaceae bacterium
TATCGTGGAAAGTCAGGCCAATGGCTGGTGGATATTTAAAGGACATATTCCGGCTCTTATTGCCTTTGTTATTTACTTGATTGCAAGTACGGCTGAAATCAATCGTGGTCCTTTTGATCTTGCTGAAGCTGAGTCGGAACTAACCGCAGGATTCCATACGGAATATTCGGGTATTAAATTTGCATTCTTCTTTTTGGCAGAATACATCAATATGTTTATTGTGGCTGCCATTGCAGCCACGCTGTTTTTCGGCGGCTGGATGCCACTACACATTGACCATTGGGTAGCTTTTAACAGGGTGATGGACTACATTCCTTCTATTGTCTGGTTTTTCGGGAAAACTTTTTTCATCATTTATTTAATCATGTGGTTTAAATGGACTTTTCCGCGTTTACGCATCGACCAATTATTAAATCTGGAATGGAAATACCTCTTGCCATTGAGTTTGCTGAATATCGTTCTCATCTCTTTTGTGGTACTGATGGGTTGGTATTTTTAATTGAAAATATGAATTTGAAATGAATAGTGTTATACAATATTTTACCGACATTTACAAAGGAGTCCGCTCCTTATGGGCGGGCATGCGGGTAACCGGAAAGTATTTTGTGAGCCCGGGTGAGATTGTAACGGAACAATATCCGGAGAATCGGGATACCCTGAAGATGGAAGACCGCTTCAAAGGAGAGGTCGTTATGCCCCACGACGAAAATAACCAACACCGTTGTACCGGATGTGGTATTTGCGAACTGAACTGTCCTAATGGCGCCATTGAGATTATTACCAAGAAAGCTCCAAATGAACAGGGGAAAATGGTTCGCGTGATTGATAAACATATTTATCGCTTGTCTATGTGTACCTTTTGTGAATTGTGCATCAAAACGTGCCCATTTGATGCCATTGAATGGGGACAGGACTTTGAACACGCCGTATTCGACAGATCTAAGTTGACCAAAGTCTTAAACAAACCGGGTTCATCACTTAAAAAGAAGGAGGCTAAATCATGACCCTTAACGTTCTCATGTTTTATTTGTTAGCAGGAGTTATTCTTACGTTCTCGGTGTTAACAATCACTTCCCGCAGAATGCTCAGAGCTGCTGTATATCTTTTGTTTGTGTTGGTAGCTACTGCGGGCTTCTACTTCCTGCTGAATTATCAGTTTCTGGCAGCGGTACAACTTACACTCTATGCCGGTGGTATCGTAGTGTTAATTATTTTTAGTATTCTGCTTACAAGCCATATCAGTGAGAAGTTCAAAATGCCGGCTCCCTGGAAGTTGTGGATGGGAATTGCTGCGCTTCTTATGGGTAGCGGTCTGACTTTGTGGACATTGCTTTCGCATGATTTTGTAAAAGGTGCAGACGTAAAATCGGTTCCTGTTGATATGCATCTCATAGGTAATCAGCTTCTCGGAATGGGGAAAAATGGTTATGTATTGTCCTTTGAGATAATCAGTATTTTGCTGCTCGCGTCTATGATTGCAGCTGTTGTTATGGCTAAAAAGGAAAAAAATCAAAAAACAGATATATTATGATACAGGGAATATCAATCTATCATTTTCTTATTGTCAGCACTCTTATGTTTTTTATAGGAATTGCAGGCTTTATAATCCGTCAGAACCTGATCACCATTCTATTGTCGGTGGAGTTGATTCTTAATTCGGTAGTGATTAATTTCCTGGTCTTTAACCGGTACCTCTATCCCGACCAGTTACAGGGCCATTTTTTTTCACTTTTTATTGTAGGTGTTGCTGCGGCAGAGGCTTCCGTAGCCATAGCCCTCATTATTAACATTTATCGGCGAATCAACAATATTGAAGCAGATAACGTGAACGAAATGAAATATTAAAACCGTTTTACCATGACTGATTTTTCATATACAATATTAATTCCGCTGATTCCGCTGTTAGTTTTCCTTGTCACAGGGTTGCTGGGGATGAAGTGGAAGCCGCTTGTTTCGGGGATAATCGGAACCATCGGTTTGGGAATATCTTTTTCCCTGTCGTTGTTTGCAGCATACCAGTATTTCTTTGCCACAGCCGTCACAAATGGCTACCACACCATTATTCCGGTCAACATGCTCTGGCTTTCTTTTACCAGTACTTTGCAGATTCACATGGGAATATTGTTGGACCCCATCTCCGTAATGATGCTTGTGGTTGTGACCACCATCTCTTTCATGGTGCATATTTACAGCCTGGGATATATGAAAGGTGAAAAAGGATTTCAACGATTCTATGCCTTTTTATCCCTGTTTACTTTCGCCATGCTTGGCGTTGTACTGTCTACCAATATTTTTCAACTGTATATTTTCTGGGAACTGGTAGGCGTCTCCTCCTTTCTGCTTATTGGTTTTTATTACGATAAACCTTCTGCGGTTGCCGCGGCAAAAAAAGCCTTTATTGTTACCCGTTTTGCCGACCTCGGCTTTTTGATTGGAATTCTTATATTATCCTACTACACAGGAACTTTTGATTTTGATAAGCTTACCCAACCCGGAACGAGTTTGTTTGCCGGAATTGCCGGGGTGAGCTTCCTTGGGATATCAGGTATTACCTGGGCTATGGGTCTTATATTCATGGGAGCTGCGGGTAAATCAGCCATGTTTCCATTACATATATGGCTCCCTGATGCTATGGAAGGGCCTACCCCCGTGTCGGCTTTAATACATGCCGCCACCATGGTGGTAGCCGGCGTCTTTCTCGTCGCCCGTCTGTTTCCTATTTATCATTTCCAGGCACCTGATGTATTGATTTTTATTGGTTATGTGGGTGGTTTTACTTCCCTCTTTGCTGCTATCATCGCCATCACCCAAAATGATATCAAAAGAGTTCTGGCCTATTCTACCTTATCGCAGATTGGTTATATGATGGTCGCACTCGGAGTTTCCGGTTATGGTGGAGAGGCTGGTCTCGGCTTCACGGCTTCCATGTTTCATCTGTTTACCCATGCCATGTTTAAAGGTCTGCTCTTTTTGGGCGCCGGTGCCATCATCCATTCCGTTCATTCAAATATGATGAAAGATATGGGCGGTTTACGAAAGTATATGCCCATCACCCATTTCACCTTTCTCGCAGCGAGCCTTGCCATATCGGGAATTCCCCCTTTTGCAGGCTTTTTTAGTAAGGATGAGATTCTGGTAGCAGCTTTTAATTCCAATAAACTGCTGTTTTATGTGGAATATATTACCGCGGGAATTACCTCATTTTATATTTTCCGTCTTTACTTTAATATCTTCTGGGGAAAAGATACCAAATATAAGCATAAACCTCACGAAGCTCCCTGGAACATGGCCATACCGCTAATTTTTCTGGCTCTCGGCGCCACCTTTGGAGGGTTTATTCCTTTTCACAATTTGGTAACTTCCAATATGAAACCTTTTGCTGAGGGGATGGACATTATGGTGTCGCTGCCTTCGGTCGCCATTGGCCTGCTGGGAATAGCAATAGCCTGGGTATTGTACAAAAAAGAGAACGAGATGCCTGCGAGAATTGCCAAAAGGATGGGCGTGCTTTATACCACAACATTCAATAAGTTCTATATTGACGAAGTCTATCTTTTTGTTACTAAAAAGATAATATTCAACCGTATAGCAAAGCCTATCGCCTGGTTTGATCGCAACGTAGTGGATGCGTTTATGATTGGCATCGGGACAGTAACAATGAAAATATCTTATAAAATAAAAGGTCTGCAATCCGGTGAACTTCAGCAATATGCTTTCGTTTTTGTTGCAGGTTCAGTAATATTGGCACTTTTCTTACTTTACTCTTTAGGGTATCATTAATGAGGCGTGTAAATAATTTGAAGAAGTTGACAAAGTTTAAATTTAAAATATATAACAGGTGAATTTTCTGAGTCTATTTGTGTTGGTTCCTGTTTTGACAATCACGGGAATCTTGTTTACCAAAGGCCTTAAAGGGGCACGACTGGTGTCGGCTATAGGAATGGGAATCCAGTTGGTTTTGGCTGTTTTCCTGGTACTTTATTACTTGTCAATTCGTGGTGCCGGAGACCTGCACGAGATGGTCTTAACCGCCGATTATAGCTGGTTCCCCAGTTTAAACATTCATTATTTCATCGGTGTCGATGGTATTGCTGTTGCGATGATAGCGCTGACCGCCATTGTTATCTTTGCGGGAGTCTTTGCCTCCTGGCAGATGGAATTCCTTTCGCGTGAGTTCTTCATCTCGCTTATATTGCTCGCTACGGGAGTCTTTGGTTTTTTCATCTCACTTGATTTGTTTGTCATTTTTCTTTTTTATGAGTTAGCGGTAATTCCCATGTATCTGCTCATCGGGATATGGGGAAGCGGGCCAAAGGAAGCCTCAGCCATGAAACTCACACTGATGCTGATGGGTGGGTCGGCACTGCTTTTAGTAGGAATTCTCGGAATTTATTTTAATTCGGCACCCAACGGAGGTGCTTACACTTTCAATCTTATTCAAATTGCCAAAATCCATATTCCTATTGCTGCTCAGCGTTTCTTCTTTCCCCTTACATTTGTTGGCTTTGGTGTGCTGGCGGCACTTTTTCCACTTCACACCTGGTCACCAAGTGGTCATGCCTCGGCGCCTACGGCAGTATCGATGCTTCATGCAGGCGTATTGATGAAACTGGGGGCTTATGGTTGTTTTAGAATCGCTATTTATCTGATGCCTGAAGCTGCTACACAACTGGCTTGGATATTCATTATCCTGACGTCAATAAGTGTGGTCTATGGGGCCTTAGGTGCCATTAAGCAAAAAGACCTGAAGTTTATCAATGCCTATTCCTCGGTTAGTCATGTGGGGCTTATCCTTTTTGCTCTTTTAATGTTGAATAAAATTGCCATGGATGGGGCCATCTTGCAGATGATTTCTCACGGTCTGGTAACGGCACTGTTCTTTGCATTGATTGGTATGATATACGGACGTACTCACACACGCGACATCAGGGAAATGGGGGGGCTGATGAAAGTTATGCCTTTCCTCGCTGTTACCTATATGATTGCCGGTTTTGCATCGCTTGGCTTACCTGGTTTCAGTGGTTTTGTAGCCGAGATGACGATTTTTGTCGGAGCTTTCCAACATTCGGATTTGTTCCATCGCGTTGCCTCCGTCATTGTTGTGTCATCCATTGTTATTACCGCGGTGTATATTCTGCGGGTTGTGGGAAAAATACTTTTGGGACCCATTAAACATGAGGCCCATCTTCATCTTAAGGATGCCACCTGGTCAGAAAAGTTAAGCACAATCACACTGGTGGTTGCCATTGTGGGAATAGGTGTTTTGCCGTTGTGGCTCTCTGATACCATCCTGAACAGCTTACAACCCATAATGGAAAAACTCACTGCTTATTTGCATTAAATTGAATTTGAAAAAGATACGAAATAAATATCAAGAATAATGGACTTTAGATATATCTTGCTTATGCGCCACGAACTGCTTTTACTGGTGGTAGCATTAATCATATTAATGGTGGATCTTTTTACGAGTAGTGAGAAGAAAACCTACCTGATTAAGTTCTCGTTATTGCTTTTTGCGCTCTCGATGCTGATAGGATTTCTGCCCGTAAAACCGGGAGTTCTTTTCGGTGGGGCATTTCAGGGTAATGCACTGACAGATCTTTTTAAGGACATTTTAAATATGGCTGTTCTCATCGTCTTTCTACAATCAGATGGTTATCTGAAAAAGGTAGAAAATACCGAAAAGACAGGCGAATTTTTTGTGTTAATAATCTTAACACTGTTGGGAATGGACTTCATGGTTTCTTCAGGAGACTTTTTGACCTTCTTTATCGGATTGGAAACGGCTTCTATTCCGATTGCAGGGCTGGTAGCTTTCGACAGATACAAAAGCCGTTCGGCAGAAGCAGGGGTGAAACTTATTATGCTCTCCGCCATTTCTTCTGGCGTGCTGCTTTTCGGAATTTCCTTGCTTTATGGTGCAACGGGTTCTATCTATTTTTCCGATATCGCCAAAAGCATCACTGCTTCTCCGCTTATTATCCTGGGTTTTATTTTCTTTGTCAGCGGTATGGGATTTAAAATTTCGCTGGTTCCCTTCCATTTGTGGACAGCCGATGTTTACGAAGGAGCGCCGATGAATATTACAGCTTACCTTTCGGTAGTATCAAAAGGAGCGGCTGTTTTTATATTTACTATTATCCTTTACAAAGTTTTTAAGAACATTACCGATCTTTGGGAAACGGCACTTTATGCTTTGGCTGTACTTACCATGACAGTGGGTAACCTCTTCGCCCTGCGCCAGGATAACATCAAACGTTTTCTGGCCTTTTCTTCCATAGCCCAGGCAGGTTTTATCTTGGTTGGAGTCATGGGTACCGGCAGTTTGGGAATGGCCACCGTTGTTTATTTTATCTTGATCTATGTTTTTACCAATCTCGGAGCTTTCGGGGTGGCTTCTGCAATTTCCAATGCATCGGGGGTGGAGACAATTTCCGGTTACAACGGACTTTACTCGACTAATCCCAGGTTAAGCCTCGTTATGATGCTTGCACTATTCTCGTTGGCAGGTATTCCGCCGATTGCCGGATTCTTTGGCAAATTCTTTTTGTTCACCTCCGCAGGAAGCCGGGGATATTTTATTCTGATTCTGATTGCCGTTCTGAATGCCACCGTTTCTTTGTACTATTATCTTGGCGTGGTTAAAGCCATGTTCATCAATAAAAGTGATGCTCCGATTCCTTATTTCCGAAGTTCGGCGTTCATGCGGTTAAGCCTGTTGCTGTGTGTGGTGGGTCTGGTTTTCATTGGTTTTGCCGGTGATATTTTTGAGTACATTATGACCATAAGTCATCTTCTTTTTTAATCTAATATTTTTCAAATGCCTTTAACACAGGGAAAACATATCATAAAAGAAATTGAAGGGATTCGTTGCAGCCTTGTAGAAGATAATCTTTCTAAAAGCAGAGCCGAGTTTCTAAAGAAGCTGTTGGATCACAACGGTTTTGATGTAAAGATGGAGCAAACTGATGAGGAAGGAAATACTTTCGTTATGGGGGTTACGGATCTTTTGTTTAACCCGGTGATTTATGTTTATGAACTTCGTTTGAAGACACCGGATAACGAGATTGTTACGCCGGCATACTGGTTGCAGCTGACCACTCAGGGAATCAATGAAGGGGAGGATGATTATTATTGGGAGTTGAGGAAGAAATAGGATTTGCTGATTTTCTGTAAATACTACTTTATCAGCTGTTAGCCAGAATATACTACAATATTTATAAAAGGGTAAGCGACAATGCAAGGCATTCAGCGCATATCTGTCAAAGTCCTTGTAATTCGGGAGGTTACTTTGTTAAAATTGAAACAGGCAAATATTTCGTACCTACGGCACTTGGTAATCGGTAATGTCGGGTTCTACCATCATGTCGTCCCTGCCGGGACTTTTAAATATATCGAAAAAAACTAAAAAGATTTATTGGTTGGTCCCGTAGCGACATTAGATATTGGTAGTAGCCAATATAAGAAAGGAATTAAGAAGTGCCGGGTACGGTATATTTTAGTCTGTTTTAGGGCAGAAAGAAAACCAACAGTGACGAAATAGTGCGTAAGTTTTTTTCCGGAAATAACATGGAAAGACTTAAAAATATGGCACTACTACCATTATTGTGGAAAGATT
>CAYLSW010000100.1:0-7588 GCA_964386145.1 uncultured Lentimicrobiaceae bacterium
AAGCTTTCGAAGCCAGAAATGCCATTGCCAATGGTGCACATGAGTTGGATATGGTTATGAATATTGGCGCACTAAAATCCGGTAATTTAAAATTGGTTGAGGAAGATATCCGGGCCATTAAACGGGCTTGCCGGAGTACAACGCTTTTGAAAGTCATTATTGAAACATCTCTTTTATCCGAGGCAGAAAAAATATTAGCCTGTGAAATTTCTAAAAAAGCAGGGGCTGATTTTGTAAAAACCAGCACAGGGTTTACAGGCAGTGGGGCAACCGTTGAAGATATTGCCTTAATGCGCCGGGTGGTAGGCACCAAAATGGGTGTAAAAGCCAGTGGTGGTATCCGCGATTATAAAACCGCCGTGGCTATGATTCGCGCCGGCGCAACACGCATTGGAGCCGGAGGAAGTGTGGCTATTATTACCGGAAGTCCTGATACCGAAAGCTATTAAGGGATTGAAACGAAATAACCTAACGGTTTCGACTTGTTCTTTCACGCTTTTTCTACGTTGCAAAAGTTTTAAATAAACAGTGGCTATTCGCAACTTTTGCGTCTTGAAAACCCGCAAAATTACTTCATCGATTCCCGTCACTTTATTTCGTTACAAACCCTAAGGCTTTAAAAGTTAATTGACAACAGGATTGACACAAAGGTTTCCGAAGCTATTAACACGAAATAGAAAAGGGAAATTGTCGCCGGTGTTATTTTTGAGAGCTTTCCTACCCTCTTTTATCCTTTGTTCCTCGTTCAAAATAGTTTGCTTCTCGGTCAGTTTAGACATCACCTTATCATAAATCCCGGCTATCTCATCTCCCTGACTGTTATAATAATTCAGATTAGCTCTTAATTGGCTTTCGGTAACATGGTAATGGCTGTATAAAGTCTGATAAAAATTCTTTTCAATATTTTTATATCCCAGATAACGTTCTCTGTTAAACACAGCGGCTCCCTGAATAATCTCCATATCTGTCAGGATATCAGCCATTTTATCTTTAGGGATAAGGTTGGCAGGCTTCATTACTTTCAGCTTATTCACCTTGTAGCATCCTGAAAAAAGAAGAGCAAGCAACACAAATAATAAAAGCGACTTCTGCATGATTTAATTACCCACTTCCGATAAGAACTTGATTCGCACCAGCCTTATCTCTTCTTCATTATATTCAGCCTCACCAAGTTCGTCAAGTGCATCTTGTACCGAATCGGTCTCCGCTTCCAAAAAGTAATTATATATATCTTCCTGATGATATTCATCCACACGCTCCTCAATATAATAGTTGATGTTGAGGCGTGTTCCCGACGAGACAATTCTTTCTATTTCCGTCAGCATTTCGCCCAGTGAGAGATTTTTTGCATGGGCAATGTCGTTCAGCGAAAGCTTCCGGTCGATACTCTTAATAATGTAAACCTTTAATCCGGATTTATTGACCACCGACTTAATGACAATATCGTTTGGCCGCATAATGTCATTCTCCTCAACATATTCCTTAATCAGGTCGCAAAACGGTTGCCCGTATTTTTGAGATTTACCGACACCCACACCCACAATCTGCTGCATATCTTCTATGCTTATGGGATATTGTATGGCCATATCTTCGAGAGAGGGATCCTGAAAAATAACAAAAGGAGGCAGATTTTCTTCATGAGAAAGCTCTTTACGCAACTCTTTCAGCATGGAAAAAAGTATAGGATCCGAACCGCCCATTCTTTGACCTTTCCCCGGAACAAGTATGCCATCATCATCTGCACTTTCATAGTTATGGTCTTTTGAAATCATAATGCTGAATGGCTTTTTAATAAACTCAACACCGGCTTTTGTCAATTTCAAAATACCATAATTTTCAATTTCTTTTTCAAGCAAACGTTGTATCAAAGCCTGACGGATAACCATCACCCAAAAATGACTGTCTTTCTCTTTTCCCTTACCAAAGACCGGCATTGCATCCAGTTTAATGGCTTTAATATCACCCGTTTTTTTCCCGGCAATTACATCGGCAATCATATTTACCTTATACTGCTGTTTCAAAAACTCAACCGTCACCAGAACAGTCTTCACATCATCCATCCCTTCAAATTTTTCTTTCGGATGCAGACAGTTATCACAGCATCCACAATTCTCTTTAGTATAAGATTCCCCAAAATAGTGGAGCAATAATTTGTGCCGGCAAACGGCAGATTCGGCATAAGCCACAGTTTCGAAAAGCAGTTCCTTGGCAATTTCCTGCTCAGCCACCGGCTTGTCCTTCATAAATTTCTCCAACTTCTGAATATCGTCATAGCTGTAAAAAGTGATACAGTTTCCCTCGCCGCCATCGCGACCTGCCCGACCGGTTTCCTGATAGTAGCCTTCTATGCTTTTGGGAATGTCATGATGAATCACAAAACGGATGTCGGGCTTGTCGATACCCATACCGAAAGCTATGGTGGCTACGATTACATCCACTTCTTCCATCAGAAACTTATCCTGATTATTACGCCGTGTAGTCGCATCCAGTCCGGCATGGTAAGGGACGGCTTTAATACCGTTTACCACCAGCGTTTCTGCAATTTCCACCACCTTTTTGCGGCTCAGGCAATAGATGATACCCGATTTACCAGGCTGCGTTTTGATGTATTTGATGATGTCTTTGATGACAATTTTTGTCTTGGGATGAATCTCATAATACAGGTTCGGCCTGTCAAAAGAGGATTTAAATACATTGGCATCGACAATATCCAATGTTTTTAAAATATCCTCCTGTACTTTCAAAGTGGCGGTAGCCGTAAGAGCAATAACAGGAACTTCGTGGCCAATAGCCTGAATAATAGGCCTAAGCTTGCGGTATTCGGGTCTGAAATCATGACCCCATTCTGAAATACAATGGGCTTCATCAATAGCATAAAAAGATATTATTATCTCTTTAAGAAATTGAATATTTTCGTCTTTAGTAAGAGACTCGGGTGCCATATACAGCAATTTAGTCTTCCCGGCAAGCAAGTCGGAACGAACCTGATTCATCTCAGCTTTGGAGAGGGAAGAGTTCATAACATGTGCTATTGCCACTTCCGAACTAAAATTGCGAATCATGTCCACCTGATTTTTCATCAATGCTATTAACGGAGAGACAACAATGGCCGTCCCCGGTTTAACGATAGCAGGCAATTGATAACACAAAGATTTTCCGCCGCCGGTGGGCATAACAACAAAGCTATCGTTTCCTGCCATTAGGTTATTGATAATAATTTCCTGATTTCCCTTGAATTTTGAAAAGCCAAAAAAACTTTTCAATAAAGGTTTCAGTTCATAAATGTCATTATTCTTGCTTTCCATACAGTTCGGAAATATAAATTTATATTGTACTTTTGGAGATTAATCATCATTAGAAAAAATAATTAATTCCGATGAGTCTATTTCATTGAACCATCACAAATATAATAATTATATTTTACAATAGCGTTAATAATATTTTTAAAAAATTGAGACTATCTGAAAAAATTCGCCAAACCGCCCTTGAGACCATTACTACAGAAAGTAAAGCGATAGTGGTTTTAAAAAATTCTGTGAACCAGGATTTTATTGATGCAGTTGAAATTATTTTCAAAACACAAGGCCGGGTAATTATTACCGGCATTGGAAAAAGTGCACACATCGCCTCTAAAATTGTTGCAACGCTAAACTCAACAGGTACACCTGCTATTTTTATGCATGCTGCCGACGCTATTCACGGCGACCTCGGCATTGTAAGAGAGGACGATGTGGTGATTGCCATCTCCAAAAGTGGCGAAACACCAGAGATAAAAGTCCTGGTTCCTCTCATCAAGTCACGGGGAAACCACCTGATTGCCATTGTGGGCAATATTGATTCTTACCTCGCTTTGCAGTCGGAAAAAGTACTGAACGTTACCGTTGAAAAAGAGGCCTGCCCCAACAACCTGGTTCCTACTTCCAGCACTACGGCTCAGCTGGTTATGGGCGATGCACTGGCCATAAGTTTGCTTGAATTGAGGGGATTTACTACCGGCGATTTTGCGAAAATCCATCCGGGAGGAACACTGGGCAAACGATTGTATCTGCGTGTTGCCGACCTTTTTGTGCAAAATCAAATTCCAAAAGTCAACATTAGTGAGACTATGGAAAATATTATTGTTGAAATATCTTCCAAACGGCTCGGCGCAACGGCCGTTTTACAAAACCGAAAGCTTGTAGGGGTCATCACCGATGGCGATTTGCGTCGGATGCTGGAAAAACATTCCGACTTCAAAATGCTAAAAGCAGTTGACATTATGACTGCTGATCCGAAAACTATTCAGAAAAATCAGCTGGCCGTAAATGCTCTCGGAATTATGAAAGAAAATAACATTACCCAGCTTCCCGTTCTCGATGGTGAGAAATACGTGGGAGTTGTACATTTGCACGATATTCTTAAAGAGGGAATTTTGTAATGAAAGCAGTAAAGCCCGACGACTTCAATGCATACCGGGAAGCCATGAATGAAAAAATCCTGGCGGCTCCCAACAATAAAATTATTAAGCGGATTTTTAATATTGACACCAATGCATACCGTGCCGGAGCACTGGACGAAAAAACCAAAGAAATGTTAGGACTGGTAGCCTCCATGGTGCTGAAATGTGACGACTGTGTTTATTATCATCTGGAAGGTTGCTTTGATAATGGGGTTACAACCGAAGAGCTTATGGAAATTTTTGGCGTTGCCAACCTGGTGGGAGGAACCATTGTCATTCCTCACACCCGAAGAGCCATGGAATTTTGGGAGTATCTGCATAAAAAACAGGGAAACGAGGAATAAGATTATGAAACTCTGGACAAAAGATCTGGTTAAAAAGTATCATCAGCGAACGGTGGTAAAAAAAGTTTCCATCGAAGTAAATCAGGGGGAAATTATTGGTTTGCTGGGTCCAAACGGTGCTGGAAAAACCACCACTTTCTATATGATGACCGGGCTGATAAAGCCTTATGAGGGACAGGTTTTCCTCGATGATACGGAAATCACACAATTGCCTATGTATAAGCGGGCAAAACTCGGTATTGGCTATTTGTCACAGGAAGCATCCATATTCAGGCAGTTAAGCGTGGAAAACAACATAAAAGCGGTTTTGGAATTTACCAGCTTTTCACGTGCAGAACAGAAAAAACGACTTGAATCCATGTTGGATGAGTTTGGGCTGCAGCGTATTCGTAAAAGTCTTGGTATTCAACTTTCGGGAGGAGAACGTCGCCGGGTGGAAATTGCCCGTTCTTTGTCGGTTGACCCAAAGTTTCTTTTGCTTGACGAACCTTTTGCCGGCGTTGATCCCCTGGCCGTGGAAGATATTCAAAATATTGTGGCAGAACTGAAAACCAAGAATATCGGAATCCTTATAACCGACCACAATGTGCACGAGACACTGTCGATAACCGATCGCTCTTATCTGTTGTTCGAAGGGGCCGTAATGAAATACGGTACTTCCGAAGAGTTAGCCAACGACAAACAAGTTCGTAAGGTCTATCTCGGCCAAAACTTTGAACTGCGGAAAAAAATAAAAGAAAAATAGAAAAAGACTTTCTTTAGCCCTGAATATCAGTCAAATACATAATGAGCGACAAGAACAGATAAAGCAGGAAAATAAACGGAATAGCAAGCGCCTGCAACGAGATAAGCAATACCACCGCGAGGGCGAGAAAAACATATTTTATGATATTTTCTCTCCATCCGAATGAATGGAATTTTAACGAAAACATAGGGAAGGTGGAAATTAGCAGCAACGAACCGAAAATGCTTATCGTCAGCAGAAAATAAGTATTGGTAAATATCATGTACCAAATATCCTGTGAAGCATACAGTTCCTGACGGATGATAGGCAATGAAGCGACTAATATGGCCAGCGCCGGGGTGGGTAAACCTTTAAACGAAGTGGTTTGTGTTTCATCAACATTGAAATTCGCCAGGCGCAGTGCTGACATCCATGGAACCATAATGGCCAAAAACGGGAGAAAATCTATCCCCGATGTCATGGGGTTGCCGTGACTCATCAAAAGCATTTGATACAAAATAAACCCCGGGGCCACACCAAATGTAACCATGTCGGACAATGAATCCAGTTGTAGTCCTATTTCCGATTTGGCATGAAGCAGCCGGGCAGCAAACCCATCAAAAAAGTCAAAAATAGCCCCCACAAATATAAAAATACCGGCAATCGCCAAATCTGCCGGGGTTCCTTTTACCCCATAATAAATAGAAATGATACCCGAAGTCAGGTTCAGAAGCGTGATGCTGTTGGGAATATGATTTTTGAGTGCCATACCAGTTATTTTTATCCAAAACTACAAAGAAAACAATTAAAAAGTATTTTTTTTTGACATCTCCTTTTCGCAGGTAGGTTTCCGGTTACGATGTTTCTTACTTTTGCCACCTCAAAACGAAAGCATGAATCCTTCCGGTATCAGAATAGAAGATTTCAACTACCCGCTGCCCGACGAACGCATTGCCAAATACCCGTTGGCACAACGCGACCAATCAAAGCTTTTATATCTGAACCGGAATCATCTTTCGGAAAGAAAATTTTCAGAGATATCCGGTCTGCTGCCGGATAATGCATTGCTACTTTTCAATGAGACAAGGGTTATTCAGGCACGGTTGCTGTTTAAAAAAACCACGGGAGCAAACATCGAGATTTTCTGTCTCGAACCGGTGGAACCGGTGAACGATTTTCAGCTTGCTTTTCAGCAAAAACCACCGGTAGTGTGGAAATGCCTTGTGGGCAATGCCCGAAGATGGAAAAGCGGTCGCCTCGAAGCTAACCTGCTGATACAAAACCGCGAGGTACATCTTTTTGCCGAGATAAAAGCAAAACTTTCCGATGCGTTTTTGGTCTCGTTCTCCTGGGAACCGGAGGATATCTCTTTTGCAGACATACTGGAATCTTCCGGGCTTACCCCTCTGCCTCCTTACCTGCACCGCGAAGCTGAGGTTTCCGACAAAACACGTTACCAAACCGTGTATGCCCGCCTGAACGGGTCGGTGGCAGCACCCACGGCCGGATTGCATTTTACCGAAACCATTCTTCAACAACTGGATGAAAAAGGAATCGACAAGGATAAACTTATTCTTCATGTGGGAGCCGGTACTTTTAAACCGGTGTCCGCCGAAACCATTGGCGAACACGAAATGCACACAGAGCAAATCCGCATTCCCATCAAAACACTCAAACACCTGTACCATGCCAGCGATAAATATGTCATTCCTGTTGGCACAACTTCCATGCGATCGCTGGAAAGTCTGTTTTGGATGGCTTTGCGCATCCGGAAGGAGAAAACCCCTTTTTTCCATGTCTCACAATGGGATCCATACCAGATGGCAGTACCGGAAGATTTTTCCATCAGGAAAGCATTGGAAATTCTTATTTCAAAACTGGAAGAGGATAAAACCACCTCTTTAAAAGGCGAAACTCAGCTAATGATTGTGCCGGGTTACCAGTTCCGTTTTGCCCGTGGACTCATCACCAATTTTCATCAGCCCAAAAGCACGCTACTTTTGCTGGTGTCGGCACTGATTGGAGATAAATGGAAAGAAGCTTACGATTTTGCCCTTCAAAACGATTTCCGCTTTTTGAGCT
>CAYLSW010000101.1:0-7583 GCA_964386145.1 uncultured Lentimicrobiaceae bacterium
GCCTGTACCCTCGCTTCAGGCGTCCACGCCTGAAGTTCTTCTTTATTTTATCAGGTGTCCACGCCTGAAGTTCTTCTTTAATATATCAGGCGTCCACGCCTGAAGTTCTTCTTTAATATATCAGGCGTCCACGCCAGCAACTTTTTCCGCTTTAGGCATAAATGCTCAAAGATCACAACAAAGATCATTGTATCAAGAGTTTAGTATTTAGCCTGATAGGTTTGTTTTTCTGAAAATTATACAAGGTTAGTTTTCGTAAATTGTAATAGTTTATCCAGTAATCACGCAATGTTTTGAAATAATTCAGCCGGGCATTGTCGTTGTCTATTTGGGCATTGTTCAACTCCAGCACATCGTTTACTTTACCGATAAGGTATCGTTCGTGGGTGACCACATATCGCTCTTGAGCCACAGTATCCGATTTGGCCGCTATGGCCAGTTGTTTTTTCTGCATGGCAAATTGCATAACACTAAGGTAAATATTTTGCTCAAAATCTATTCTATCCTGTTGGACAGCTGTTTTTACCAGATCCTGATTTGATTCGGCTATTTTGATTCCACCTTTTGCTTTCCCCCAGTCGAGTAGTGGCAGGGTAATGCCCATGCTTACCCGTTCCTGGTTCAACGGGCTATTGTAAGCTTCCTGAAGTGTATGAGACGTCTGCGAGAGTCCGAAGCTGGCATACAGGTTCATATCGAAACGGCCGTTCATTCTGGCCATATTTAGCTGACTTGCCGCCTCCAGTAACCGTTGTTGAAAAGACAGAGCTGTGGAGGTGTTGAGTTTGGCTTCTTCCACGGCTTTGCTAACGGAAACGTTAAAAAAAGAGGTCAGCAGGGGAGGAATAAGCGTAATCCTGTCGCTGCCAGCAAGCCTCAAATAGGATTTAAACCGGAAAAGTTTGTCGTTGTAATTCAGCTCCGACTGTTCCACAGAAGCATCGGCTTTCAGAAAATTCAATTGCAGCTGCAGCAGATCGTTTTCAGCAATTTTTCCGAGGTTGTAACGTCCTTTGGCTATTTTGTAAAGTGTGTCGTAGTTGTGATAATTTTTTTTGGCAATTTTCCATTCAATCTGCGCTGTGAGCAGTGAAAAAAAATAATCAATGGCTTTTATGGCAATATCTTCATTCGATTCCATATAAACACGTTTGGCTTCTTTGTATTTGAGAGGCTCAATCTTTTTTTGCCATTTGTACGGATTGTAGGTAAAAAGGGGTTGGATAAAACCAATATTTATCATATTACTGAGGTATTGACGGGTGGTGGTATCCGTGAAAATATTATCCATTCGTTGCAGGCCGGTATTCACAAAAATCTCCCCTCCGGTAAGGCCAATCTTCTGATTTAACGATAGACCCAGTGAATAATTTGTGACACTTTGCGAGGCGTAGGAAATGGTGCCATCAGGAGCAGAAATAGCGTTAATGCTGCGGTTGATGTCGGGCAGGGTGGCCGTAAGGTTCAGGGCAGGCAGGTAGGTTGCTTTGAAAGTACGGTACTGCCAGTAACTTTTCCGGAAACGGTGTTTGGCCATTAGTGCATCGGGCGATTGCTTTTGCGCCAAATGAATTACTTCATCCAATGAATAGTGTTTAACCGACTGGGCGGATAAGAGACCAGCTGTTAAAACAATGATTGTCAGAATTATATAGCGTTTCATGTTGATAAATTGTGGGGTCATGGCAGCTTTGAGCCGCCAAGGCACAAATGTAAGACTAATATTTTATTAGCGCATACATGTTGAATACACCAACCTGATACTGAAATCTAAAACAACTTGATTCAAGCGGAAGCTTGGACATTATTTCATGTGCTGAAAAATTTGTAATGTGAATATCTTCACTCTAATATCTTCAACAACGTGGTTCAAGCGTCCGCTTGGACCAGTCACGCTTTAATCATTGGATGATTTTCGACTGGCTTTTCTGTAAACCAGACCTATAATAATCAAAATGATGGTTACCCCAATGAATATCCAGACGGCGAGAGCAAAGAATTGACGGGCAGATGGAGGAGACTGAATTTCTGCACGGTTAATATTATTCAGATATAGAACGTAGGATTCAATACTTGCTATTTCCGGTTGTGTTAAAGCATAAGACTCCCCATAATTATACATTTTCAAAGCCGGGTGAGGTCCGGCGGGTACCGATCCATGTTGGATAAACCGGTCAATATTATTGGCAAATTTTTGAGGGTTTTTATTGAACAACACCTTGCTTACGGGATTTAATCGTGGGACCTCTCCCAGCAAAGACCCGGGATTACTAATGCCTCCTCTGCCTTGTACACCATGACAGGCTTCACAATAATTCCTAAATAATTTACCTCCGAGCTGGACATTTCCGATAATAGCAGCAGCTTGCCCGGGATGCCCCAGGCTTTTCAACGTTTTTGCCGTACCGGCTTGCCAGGAATACTTATTTTTATTTTGAGATAGAGTTGTTACCGGTCGTTTTTTATTCTGTAAAAGATATCCCGGAAGGGAATCAATTTTATTAGGAGGAAGGGGAAGTAATTTCGGATGCGGGCTTAATAAATAAGCTGTCAATTCATTTAATTGAGTATTAGATAAGTTGGTATAGTCTGGCATTACAGAATTTTTATAATGGACTTTTGAGTTGGTAATTTGTGTCATGAGCCATTTTCCGGATCGTTTCCTTTCATGTTCGTTAGTTAAGTCCGGGCCTACTTTTCCACCAACACCGCTAATGGTATGGCAGGCGGTACAACCACTGGTTTCAAATACTCTTTTCCCACTCATTGCTTCGGCAGATAATTTTATGATTTTGTTCTCCTTTTTGGCAGCAGTCGAAACCTGTGGGGAGGGCCCTTTGCCTTTGGTTCCAGGTGGTTTACTATTGTACCCGATTAAGGTATAAATAAAAACAAAAGCCACCAGAATAAAGCCGCCAATCATCATTCCCAGTCGTTTGGCCGGGTTGCGCGTTTTTTTCCGATCAATAAAAGGTGCCATAATAAACATTATTAAGATGAGGGAAGGAATGCCAACAGTACCTATTATTTCTGCTGACCCGGCAAAACTTTTTAATAATTGGTATAAAAATAGAAAGTTCCATTCCGGTTTCGGCAGAAAAGCTGAATCGCTGGGGTCAGCGGGGCCTGTAAAAGGAGCAGGAACGTAAGCCGAAAGTCCGATTAATAACAGAAGTATTAAACCGCTTACTATCAAATCTTTAGCTACCTGTTCCGGCCAGAAGTTTTCTATTTTTGTTCGCTTTGATTCTTTCCATGGGCCAACACTGCCAAACTTTCTAAAAGCCATAAGGTGGAAGGCAACCAGTAAAAACGTAATCCCGGGAAGAATGGCCACGTGGAATGCGAAAAATCTGGAAAGTGTTAACTGGCTCATCGTTATTCCTCCTCTTAGGAAGCCAATTAAAAAATGGCCGATAAAAGGTACTGTGCCTGCTATACCGGTTCCCACTTCGGCCGCCCAGTATCCTCTCTCATCCCAGGGTAATGCTGCGCCGGTAAAAATCAAACCGACCGTTAATAATAATAATACAATCCCAATAAGCCAGGTAAGTTCACGGGGCTTTTTATAAGCTCCCCATATAAAAACCCGAATGATATGTAACGCTATCAATATAGCCATGAGGTTGGCTCCCCAATAATGAATGCCCTGTATCAACCATCCGTAAGGAACAAATATCCGGAGATAACTTAAACTATCATACGCATGATCTACGGTGGGCACATAATAAAAGAGTTGCCATACTCCTGTAATTACCTGTAATACGAAAACAAACAAGGTAGCACTTCCCAAAGTGAAAAAAAAGCTGGATCCCCCGGGAATTTTTTCGTCAAAAGCAGAGTTAAACATTTCTTCGAGAGCAAGCCTGTCGTTTATCCAATTATAAATTTTAGATTTCATCTTGTTAACTTCAAATAACTATTTAATAACCGATTATTATCTTTTGAGGTATCCCCAGTTCAAATCGTTCATATAATACGTATAACATATCATCGCTTTTGACTTCCGTGGGCAGGGTGTCCAGCCCTCTCGGTGCCGGGCCGGATACAACCGCACCATCAATAGTATAAACACTGTTATGACAGGGACAAATAAATAATTCCTCTTCCTGATTCCAATTGTAACGACATCCCAGGTGAGGACAGATAGGGGAAAAGGCAGTTAACTTGTCGTCCGGCTTTTTTACTACCCAGACATCTTCCTGCTTATTGGTTTTAATGTATGCGTTTCGGTCTACCTTCGAAAAATTAAATTTAGATGGTTTTTTAACCGGGGAGAATGAATTAGGAATATTTTTGACGGGTAATAACATTGAATATGCCTTATCGACAAAAATCCTCCCTTTACTAACTATAGAATCAATTAAAGGATATCCTAACAAAAATGAAATGGCTGCTCCGATACCGATAGTAGCTGCCTTAAAAAAATTACGTCTTGAAAGACTTTTATCATTATTATTGTTGTTTTCCATGATAAAAATTAATTATTTATTGAAAATTATTAGTCCTGTTTTTATTTTTTATTAAAATATACTATAAAGATATTTTGCCTTTATGAGTCTTTATGTGACTATAGTCACATAAAGATTTTTATAGTTGAAAGAATGATGTTTTAAATAAGTGGTCGGTAGCTATATAAAGACTTATCTGTAATTTTTCTAAATTAGTCTGCTGTTTTTCTAATAACAAATACTAAGTAATTGAAAATAAGGCGAATAAAGAATTAGAGGAGTGTTTTTATCATACCGTGTTACCAAATTTTAGAGATGTCAATGGAAAATTTTCGATGAAAGTATAACTATTTTTGTATGATTTTGTCATTTATTAATAACATTCTTTCTGTTTAGCTAAGATTATTATTGCTTTTTGTATGAAATTAATAAGTACTTTAACAATATTTGCATACCTCTGTATTAGTTGAAAAGATCGGCATACGTGTATTGTTCAAGCGTCCGCCCGGGCCATCAATTAATCATGCCGCAACGATTCCATGGGGTCCTGCGAAGCTGCTTTTTTTGCCGGAAGGTAGCCGAAGATGATTCCCACAGCGGTGGCCACGCCAAACGATAACAGAATTGACCAAAATGAAACAATAGTAAGAATACCGGTGGTCAGCATGATGACCCTGGCCATGATGACCCCGAGCAGGATACCGAGAGCACCACCGCTGATACTAATGAAAATAGATTCGGCAAGAAACTGGAATATAATGTCTTTTTGGGTAGCTCCCGTAGTACGTCTTACACCAATTTCGCGAATACGTTCCATCACCGAGGCCAGCATGATGTTCATAATGCCGATACCGCCTACGAGCAAAGAAATACCGGCGATAGCACCCAGCACGATGTTGAAAATATCCTTGGTCTTTTGTTCCTGTTTCAACAGCAGTTCCGGGATTTTTATTTCAAAATTTTCGGTACCCTGATGTCTGCGCAGCAATATTTTTTTAATGACCTGTGCCGTAGCAACCAGCTGATTACTCTCTTTTACCTGTACCACAATCTTGTCTAACTGGTTGTTGTTTTGCCCGTTCACTCTTCCGTTGCCTCTGCTAAAAACAGTTGCCGAACCGCCCATGACCACAATTTGTTCTCCTCCGCCCATGAGTGAAGCCTGGTTGATAAGCGACCGGTCTTTGTAGCGGAGTAAAATGGTTTTCAGTGGGGTGAAAATACTGCGGTTATAATCGGAAATGCCCATGTTCTCTGCTTTCTTGTTCACTTGTAGTCCCTGCATAATTCCTATGATTTGTAGCCAGATATTGCCTGCTTTGAGTTGTTTGCCTAACGGGTTTTCATCCGGGAAAAGTTTTGCTGCTACTTTCGGGCCAATGATACAAACAGGTTCGCCTTTTGCAGCCTGTTGTGCAGTGAAGAAAGCTCCGGTTTTTATTGATAAATTAAAGATCCGGAAAAAGTCAAGACTTACGCCGTTAAGTTGAGCCGGCATTTTTTTTCCGTTATGTGATGTTTGGATATTGTACACAATCTCAGGACTTACCCGCTTGATAGTGGGAAGAATTGTTTGAATATTTTTCACATCTTTTAGCGTAAGACCCGGGACAAATTTCTTTTGTTCTGATTTTCTATCTTCCTTGTCGTTACCATTTTTGTTTCCCACATTGTTTGCCGGTAAAATCACAATGTTGTTTACCCCTACCATTTTGATTTGCTCCAGAATTTCTTTTTGAGCGCCTTTGCCGATGGCCATCATCGCAATGACGGCAGCCACTCCGAAAATAATACCCAGCGCAGTAAGGATAGAACGCGACTTGTTCAGGAAAACCGCTTCAAGCGAGACGGATAAAATTTGCAGATAACGTTCCAATCAAATAAAATTTAATATTTTAAAACGAAAGGGCTAAGGTATGAAGTTTCTGTGGAAAGTTACCTGCCTAAAATTTATTTTCAAATCGGCTGTCAGAAAAACTGTCGCTAACAGTATTTTCTAATTCTTTTTCTTTCCGGAGATGTATTTGTTAATGAGTGCCGTGATGTCCGTCTTTTTTATGGGCTTACCCAGATAGTCGTCGCAACCGGCATTCATTGCGCGCTCTTTTTCTTCCATTGTGGCATAAGCAGTGGTAGCAATAACCGGAAGATAAGGATACTGTTTTTTAATTTCCAGGGTAGCTTCCGCACCCGACATAACCGGCATTTTCAAATCCATCAATATCAGGTCGTATGTGTTTTTCCTTGTCATTTCGACCGCTTCCAATCCGTTGCTGGCATGGTCAATCCGGCAAACCTTTTCTCTCAGCAGAACATCAAGATAGAGAAAATTGGTTTCGTCGTCTTCTGCTATAAGAATGACAGTGTCTTCCCATTTTTTGGGTTCCGCTTTGGGTTTCGTTTTTTCTGTGAAAGTAGCCTTTGACGGCTCATACGGAAGGCTGAAATAAAAACGCGAACCTTTTCCAGACTGCGAAGAAACGCTTATGGTACTGCCCATCAGTTCCACCAGCTCTTTGGCGATATTCAGCCCCAGGCCTGTCCCGCGGATGGCTGCACTCACTGCCATGCTGCCCCGGTAAAAAGCCTCAAGAATATGCTGTTGTTCATTTTCGGGAATGCCCATTCCTGAATCTTCCACAAAGAAAAGAATGCTGTTGTCGTGCATTTCAAAGCCTAATTTCACATAACCTTTTTTTGTATATTTAATAGCATTTGATGTGAAATTGGTCATCACCTGTCTTATTTTATACGCATCGGCATGTATGGAGATAGTCCCGGCCTTTTCCGGAAGCTGGCTTTGAAGCTGTAAGTTTTTTTTCATTTCGGGCAGGTCGAACATGAGGAAAATTTCATTTATCAGGTCGGCTGGATAAAAGGTAGTCTCTTTGACAGGAAGTTTTTCACTTTGCAGGCGGGAGAGAAAGATAATATTATCAATGAGGTTCAGTAGTTGGCCGGCACTCTTATTCACAATTTGTGCATAATTTGTTTTTTCTTCCGGCGTGGCATCCAGCATAAGATCGGAAAAGCCCATAATGGCATTCATGGGAGTTCTGATTTCGTGATTCATATTGGCCAGGAAAGCTGATTTCAGCCGACTACTCTCCTCAGCAGTTTCTTTGGCTGCCC
>CAYLSW010000102.1:0-7521 GCA_964386145.1 uncultured Lentimicrobiaceae bacterium
CGATCCAAAACATTGATGATTTCCTTGTGGGCAAAACCAAGTCCAAGCCGCAACCCGGCCATTCCCCATGCTTTGGAAAGTGTCTGCACAATTACCAGTCCGGGATATTGATTCAGCTTACCGAGAAATCCCGGCTTTTTCGAGAAATCAATATAGGCTTCATCCAATACCACAAGTGCTTCCGTCCTTTCCAGCAAAAGTTTGATGGCATCCGGGTCAAAAGTGTTGCCGGTAGGGTTGTTTGGTGAGCAGAGGAGTATCAATTTGGTATTTTTATCTGTCTTTCCCAAAATATTATCGGTGTTCAGACTAAAATCGTCATTAAGACCGGCCCGGCGGCATTGTACATCATTCACATTTGCCAGCACTTCATACATCCCGTAGCTGGGAGTAATGACAACCACATTATCCAAACGAGGTTCACAAAATGCCCGGAAAAGCAGATCAAGCACCTCATCGCTGCCGTTGCCGATAAAAATATTTTCAGTGTTTACCATCTTCAAACCGGCAACAGCATTTTTTAGCGCACGCTGGTGCGGATCGGGATAGCGGTTTGTTCCGCTATCAAAAGGGTTCTCATTGGCATCGAGCAAGATGTCGGCCTTATCCGAAAACTCATCACGCGCTGAAGAATAGGGACTAAGTTGTACCACATTTCTTCGCAACAGATTCTGAATGGAGGTTTTGGTTACCATAAGATTTTAGTTTCTAAAGTTTCTTGAATATCTATAATGCAATAGTGAACATCATTTTTCCCACAGAGAATGGATGAAGTTGTTTAAAATTAACTTTCATGCGTTTATAATTTTGTATATTATTGATTGTCCATTAATTATGTTTTGTCACGATTTTCGGCTTTGCCATCGAAAATCGCGCCAAAACGATTATCGTTTTTTCTTTTACCCCGCACTTCGTACGGGGTTAATAACATTAAAATCCTATGGAGTTTCTCTTATAATCATTTCATTTCCGAATAGCTTCCATCCGCAAGGTGGCTGCCCGGGCATGCGCCTCCAGTCCTTCGGCCTTTGCCATGATTTCAATACTTTCTCCGAGACTTAACATTCCTGCCTCCGAAATTCTTTGAAAGCTGATTTTTTTGGTGAAGTCATCGAGGCTCAAACTGCCGTAATTGCGGGCATACCCGTTGGTGGGCAGGGTATGGTTGGTGCCTGAGATATAGTCGCCCGCACTTTCAGGAGAATAGTTTCCTAAAAAAACAGAACCGGCATTTTTAAGGTTGCTAAGATAAAAAGCCTCCTCCTTTGCAGCAATAATCAGGTGCTCGGGAGCATATTCGTTGATGAAGCCGATGGTTTCTTCCTTATTTGCAGAAAAAAGAAAACGGGCATTCTTCAGCGACTCCCTTGCCATATCCTTTCGTGAAAGTAATGTGATTTGTTTTTCTATTTCATCGTTTACCGCTTCCAGAAATTCAAATGAATTGGAGACACAAACCACCTGACTATCAACGCCATGTTCGGCTTGCGAAAGAAGGTCGGAAGCCACAAAAGCAGGGTTGGCAGTACCATCGGCAAGCACTAACAGCTCGGAAGGTCCGGCAGGCAAATCAATGGCTACGCCTTCGATTTGTGCCTTTTGTTTGGCAGCCGTTACATATTGGTTTCCCGGACCGAAAATCTTATACACTTTCGGGACACTTTCGGTGCCGTAGGTCAGCGCAGCAATGGCCTGAATGCCTCCGGCTTTGATGATTTTATTTACACCTGTCAGCCGGGCAGCGTAAAGAATGGCCGGGGCAATACGTCCCTGCGCATCGGGAGGTGTGCAAAGCACAACTTCCTGGCAACCGGCAATTTTAGCCGGGATGGCCAGCATCAACACGGTTGAAAACAAGGGTGCTGTACCCCCCGGAATATAGATTCCCACTTTCTCAATGGGACGGCTTTCCTGCCAGCAATTTACCCCGGCTTCGGTTTCAACGGAAAAACCTGCCGACTGTTGGGCCTTGTGAAATATTTCAATATTTCTTTTGGCCCTAGCAATGGCTGTTTTTAATACTTCAGGAACTTTTTCTATTCCATACTGCCAATCTTTGGCATTAACGACAATTTCGTTCAAATCAACCTTATCGAACTGCCGGGTATATACTTTCAGTTTGCTGTCACCAAAAGCTTTGACATTCTCAAAAACCTCATCCACAAGCTTGTCCAATGCTTTGGTATGGAGTTTTGGGCGCCGACATAGGGCAGTCCATTCCGATTTTTTTAAGTTCTTATAGATTCTCATAATACAGATTATAAAACTACCTTTTCAATGGGAATTACCAAAATACCTTCTGCTCCTGCGGTTTTTAACCGGTCGATGACTTCCCAGAAAGTTTCCTCTTTGATAACCGTGTGCAACGAACTCCACCCTTTCTGCTCCAACGGCATTATCGTGGGGCTTTTCAAGACGGGTAAAAACTTTGAAACTTCACCAATTTTTTCGTTGGGGACATTCATCAAAATGTACTTAGTGTTTTTGGCTTCCAGGACTGCTCTGACACGGAAAAGCAGCTTTTCCAGGATAGCATTTACTTCCGGAGTTATTTTCAGCGACTGCACCAATACGGCTTCTGATCTCAGAATGACTTCCACCTCTTTTAATCCATTTTTAAATAAGGTGCTCCCGGAGCTTACAATGTCGCAAATACCATCGGCCAGTCCGACATTTGGGGCAATTTCCACGGAGCCGGAGATTTCGTGAATTTCGGCCCGGACACCTTTTTTATCTAGATAACTTTGCAAAGTATACGGATAGGAGGTTGCAATTTTCTTTCCCTGAAAAAATTCAGTACCTTTGTAGTTGACATTTTTGGGTGCTGCCAGTGACATCCTGCACCGCGAGAATCCCAGCTTTTGAACTATTTTTACTTTTTTGGGCTTTTCTATCAGCACATTTTCACCGATAATGGCTATGTCGGCCACGCCATCTTCAACATATTGCGGGATGTCGGAACTACGCAGGAACAAAATCTCCAATGGAAAATTTCGGGCCGGTGCTTTTAGCTGGTCTTTTCCATTGTCGATAATAATTCCACAATCTTTTAGCAGCTTAAGGGAGCCCTCGTTTAAGCGTCCCGATTTTTGAACAGCAATTTTTAATTTACTCATTTTTCGTGTTTTGGTCTGAGAAAAAAAGGGTGAGGCTTTTCAACAAAAAACCCATCCGATTTACTCAGATGGGTTTGATATTTATTTTATTAATTTATGTACAATATCATTTGTTCACCTGAGTGGGTGGGGATACAAATGATGATGATGTACAATAAGAAATTTCATTTTTTCTGTTTTACAGGGGCAAAAATAGACAAATTTTCTCAATAGCAAGGCTCCATGTATTATATTTTTTTGAAAAATTAGAATAAACCATCGCAAACAAGCTGTATTACAATGCTTTATAAAATATAATTATTTTTACAAATTTTCTGCCACCTCCGAGAGTAAGTCCACCACCTTATCGGTTTTCTCCAGCAGTCTGCTTTTAGACTGATGGCCGGCAGCCACCAGCAGATAATCAATACCGAGTACTTGTGCAACTTCCCGGTCATGCAGTGTGTCGCCCACCAGAACCATATCAAGGCTATTCAGGCCGAGTCGGTTGAGAAAAGCACGTGCCATCTCCTGTTTACTTCCGGCATAGATATTATCAATTCCGGAAACGGCATCGAAGTAATCCAGGATATCTCTCTCTTCCAGTGTTTTCATCAGGCTGTTGTGTTCCATAGCCGACAATACCAGCTGACGGTAACCTTCCTTTTTAAAATACTCCAACACCTCTTCGGCACAAGGGAAGAGCAATGTTTCAGGCAAGAACCGATGATATAAATCCATAAACTCTTTGGCAGGAATTCCAAAATCCTCACGCGAAAAGTCGAAACCTATTTCTTCGTAATAATCCCGTACCGGAAAGTTGAAAACACTCCGGTAAGTTTCTAACGACAGACGGGGGAGATGCCGCTTTTCCAGCAACACATTCATACAGTCAACGCACATCTGCACATCGTTCAGCAGCGTGCCGTTCCAGTCCCAAATAATAATTTGTTTGTCCATAGAATTCTTTAAAAGAAAAGCGGATAAAGATGGAATCCATTTTCTTTGTTATACTCAATAGTCGGTGCAGGAATTTTCACAAAACTTAATGCTTTAAAGACAAAGCGCAACACTTTCGAATGGGTTTTAATACGTGTCCAGTCCACATCTACCGACAGATAAAACTGTGCTACCCGGTTAAAGTGCGGCAAGGGTTTCCCATTGTAATCGGGTGGATTTCCGTAGGCGCCTATCATGCCACGGGTGCCATAGCCGAAAGCCACATTAAGCCAGGGAGGGAATTTGGAGTCTTTTTTAAGAAAAGAGTAGATATTTACTGATAGCCAGTTCGTTTGTCCGTTATAATCTTTTATTATCCTTTCGAGGGGGTTAGCTCCCAGCAAACCGGGACGATATTGTGCATATTTTGTAGGGTGGTAGGAGAATTTCGGACGAATACGTTGCTCGTGCCACAAAAACTGCTGACCGATGAACATGGCCGTTCCTACTGTATTTGCAAGCAAGTCGGTAGGCGAGGCACCCCATTCAGCCGAAAGGCCATCATAAAACTCGATGGTGGTCATGTAGATAAGCCCCCAGGTACCGCCATACCAGATAGCCTTTTTCTCACTTAGCCCTGCCCCCCGCAGGCTCCAATAACCATAGTTGCCCATTTGATAAGAGGTGGTTAAATGTCCCAGCTTGTCTTTCTTCATCCATTCTCCCCAATCATCATCCCAGTGAAAACCGGTACGTGCATATCCTTTATACCAGGCAAAATAAAGCCCGGTAACGGAAACCACATAAAGGCCGCCCGCTGTCCCAAGCACCACTCCTAATTGTTTTTTATTCAGAGTATCAGGATAAGCAGACGAACCCTGGGCCTGTACACCGAGAAACGACAGCAGTAGTAATATGGTGAAAAACCGTTTCAAAACATCAGTGGGTAAAAGGTTTCAGCAGAGCATACACCTGTTTTGTCTTTTCATCAAGCAGCTGTGGTGATTTTGCTTCCGCCAAAAACCGGAGATACGGTTCCGTATTGGAAGGTCGGATATTGAACCACCATTCCGAAAACTCCAGACGGTAACCGTCAAAGTCATAGTAAGCCGTCGGCGTTTGTTGCTTTTTGAAATGCGCGACTATCGTATTCATAGCTTCCTGTTTCTGCTCTATGCGGAAATTTACCTCACCCGTGTTGGCATAAGTTGATATTTCGTGAATTAAAGAGGAGACAGACTTTCCCTGTTTTTTAAAATCATCCACAATATCCAGCATAATCAGGGAAGCCAGCAGCCCGCTATCGGAGAAATAGAAGTCGCGGAAATAGTAATGTCCGGCAAGCTCGCCGCCATAAATACCATTTACTTCGCGCAATTTTGTAGCACCATAAGCCCTTCCTACACGCCAGATGGTGATGTCGGCATTAAATTTAGCGAGATACTCCCCCACTGCTTTCGATGTCCGGATATCATGTACCACGCGCTCTTTTTTGCTGGTGTCTTTCAAAAAATAATGAGCAAAAAGTGCAATAATCAAATCGGGAGAGATAAAATTTCCCTTTTCGTCGATAAACATCACGCGGTCGGCATCGCCATCGAAGATAATGCCGATATCTGCTTTATGTGTTTTCACGGCCTGTTTGATTTGCTCCTGGTTTTCGGGGTCTAAAGGATTGGGTTCATGACCGGGGAAAGTCCCATCTGCTTTTTCGTTCAGCGGGAAATATTTATCACCAAAAAGATCCTTAGCAAAAAGGGAAGCCATCCCGTTGGAATAGTCGATAACGAGATTCAGTCCGGAATAATCTTTTTTGTATTGGTTCAGAAAAGCGAGATAATCGGGTTTCATATTCAACTTGCGGATGGTTCCTTTTGTCTTTTTCTCTGTTTTTACATCCGAATCTACCAAATCCTCCAACTCTTTCAGCCCGTTATCATAGCCCACCGGCAGCACATTCCTCGCTGAAAACTTCAGCCCGTTGTGATTTTTCGGATTGTGCGAAGCTGTAATCATCACCGAGGCATCAAAATCATATTTCCCGGTTGCCCAGTAAGTCATGGGTGTTGTCGTCAACCCGGCATCTGCCACATCCACACCAGCATCGGTCAGACCAGCGGCCAGTGCTTCAAACATTTCGTCGGACGACAAACGAATATCACGCCCCACGAAGATTTCTTTCATGGGAAGAATCTCCGGCAGGAAATACCCGATACGATAAACCATCTCTTTGTTTAATTCTTTTCCGTATTCGCCACGGATATCGTAAGCTTTAAATGCTTCCATCCAAACATTTTTTTTATAATTATTTTCAATTTGGTTTTTGCTTCAGGGTTTTCAGTGTTGTAAAACCTTTTTCCGGAAACAAAGCGCAAAGCTAATGAGAAAAACGGTGCTTTAAAAACAGAATTTACTTTGTTCCGATTGTTTCCAGGAGCACCACCACCTGTGCAGCAATTCCTTCTCCCCTGCCGGCAAAACCCAAGCCTTCGGTGGTAGTAGCTTTTATTGAAACCCGGTCAATAGAAATATTTAGTGCACCGGACAACGTTTTCTGCATTACGGGAATAAAAGGTGCCATTGGGGGCTTTTGGGCAATAATAACCGCATCAATATTTCCAATTTGGTAGCCGGAAGCATGTATCATTCTGTTCACCTCTTTCAGCAACTCCAGACTGGAAATCCCTCTGTATCTTTCGGATGTATCGGGAAAATGATTACCCAAATCGCCAAGTGCTGCTGCGCCAAGAAGTGAGTCGCACAAAGCATGCACCAGCACATCAGCATCCGAGTGGCCTTCAAGTCCTATTGGAAAAGGGATATGGACGCCACCCAAAATAAACTCTCTGCCTTCTGCGAAAGCATGCACATCATAACCTATACCGATACGAAAAGGCATATTTCAGGTTCAATATCTTCTACTCGTATTGTTGTTACCAAAGTTAAACAGCAGCGAAAAGCGAAGCGTTTTTTCCAACGGATTCTGCTGCGAAACAGTTGGAATCAGGTAGGAGAAATCCAGGCCAAAGACGTTGTAACGCAATCCCACACCAAGGGTCACGTATTGGCGGTCGCCTTTGTGCCGGTTTTCGTAAAAGTACCCGGCCCGGATAGCAAACAGATTGTTATACCAGTACTCGGTGCCAATAGCAAAACTGAACTCCTGCATCTCTTCACGAAACCCGCCCGGCGCATCGTACCACGACTGAACCATCCCTTTAATAACGCCTACATTGGGGTCTCTTCCTTTGGCAATGATATAAGAGCCATCGGGATTTAGCATTGGATTTCCCAGCGAGTCGGTAGCATAGACCGGTGGAGTCGGAACCAGTAATTTATTGATATCAATATTGAACGAAATCTTATTATAACGATCCAAATCAAGCGTTATCCGTGATCCGAAACGTAGGTTGGTCGGTATAAAATCTTTCTGAATATTGGTTTTGCTGTACGAAATCTTACTTCCGATATTGGAGATAAAAACGCC
>CAYLSW010000103.1:0-7354 GCA_964386145.1 uncultured Lentimicrobiaceae bacterium
TTTGTTAAAATCCGAAAATTTCATAATTCTACAGTATTTATTTTTGTTATTATTCCATAATTAATGGTAAACCCGGGAGGCGTGGTTAGCATTATCCCCTTCATTTCTACCGAGATAAGGTTGAATACACCGAAACCCGATATATGATTTAGCCGTATCCTGATATTCATAAGCACGGGTTGTAACCCGCAGATAATAAGCAATATCTTTCCACGAGCCGCCGCGTATGACTTTTCGTTTCATGGCAGGCGGGTCATCTTTTTTTGCATTATAAGTATAGTTGGGATTCATATCCCATGTCAGGTTATACGAAGAAGGGTCATATGCACTGTTGGTCCATTCGGAAACGTTCCCGGCCATATCATACAGGTCGAAGCCGTTGGGTGGATAGTGTCCTACAATAACCGTACGCAAGCCTCCATCAGCGATATAATTTCCACGCAACGGCTTAAAGTTGGCCAGAAAACAACCTTTTGCATTTCGAGTATAAGGTCCGCCCCACGGGTAAGGATTAAGCTGGTTTCCTCCTCTCGCAGCCCATTCCCATTCGGCTTCAGTAGGCAAACGAAATTCTGAAAGCATGACGCCGCCTTTTCTTTTCGCCAATGCATTGTTCAACAACTGGGTACGCCACACACAAAAAGCACGTGCCTGGTTCCAGTTTACACCCACCACGGGATAATGATCGTATGCCGGATGAGAAAAATATTTTTCTGTCAACGGATCGTTGAAAGAGTAAGTAAAGTCAGATATCCAGACTAACGTATCGGGATAGACATGAATGGTTTCGTTATGAACATACACGGAGCGGTCGTGCGGCCGGGAGTTTCCCTGGTTTGCCTGCGTTCTTTGGCGAAGATTATCCATGGCTGCAGCATGTAAATCAACCCAATAATAGGAGTAAATCAATTTTCGGCTGTCAATTTCTTTATGGCGAAAAAAACGCTCATTTTCAGGGAGATACATTGCTTCTAAAGCATCACGAACATCTTGATCCTGACTATTCCAGTCGATTTTAGTTTTCCAGTTAAGTTTAGGGGGATCGTAAGTTTCTCCGGTTTTGGGATTTTCTTCAATGAGGTAATCATCGGGGCGGACATCACCGAGAATGGTCCGGGCTATGGAATCGCGCACCCAGTCAACAAACTGCCGGTATTCATCATTAGTAATCTCCGTTTGATCCATGTAAAAGGCTCCGACGGAAACCGTTTTAGGCTGAATCAGATGGCCGTGGGTAATATCTTCGCTCCCGGCGCCCATGGTAAAACTACCCTGAGGGATAAAAACCATTCCATAAGGATGTGGCTGGTAAAATGGTTTTACATTGGGCCGTGTTCCTACCAACTCGCCGGTGCCTGAGTTACTGCAGCTTGCAAAAATAAAAACTGCAAACAAATATAAATACCACCTTCTTTTCATTCTTATCTTCTTTAGTATCTATTATAATTCTTTAAATATCAACTTATTTCCTTTCCCAGACATTACAAGAAACGCGTATTCTTATAACTTGTTTTATTTTTATTCACCTTAAGTTTAAAGCAATATCTGAGGGTAATTTCATGGCTTCCGGGAATACCGACCGAAAAAGTGGGGAGGTCGTACGAATAGCCAAAACGGAACCCCTGAAAGTACACTCCAACCATAAACCCAACTGATTCCCCGTACCGATAGTTCACACCACCCCAGAACTTGCTATTGTATTTAACGATGGCAGAAATATTATATTGTGTAGAAATAATATCAGACTGAATCAGCAATGAAGGAAGAATTTCGAACCGGGGATGGTTGGGCAGGACAAGTGAATAACCGGCTGCCAGATAAAAAGTACGGTCTGTTTGATAACGAATGGATGTTCCCGAAGTACTCAGGTTTTTTCCTTTCGACTCCAGAACATTGGTGGCTGACACTCCCACGTAATAGTTGCTATTACTCAGGAAGAAAAATCCAATGTCTGCATCAATAATCATGGCGCCTGCTTTTGCACTCAGCAAAGCGGGGTCGTTAGGTTGCACCGGATGAAATTTGGTAAAATCGATACTACGGTTGACGAGGTTTATCCCGGTCCCCATGCCCAGTGTTCCGGCGGAAGTCTGAAGATGATAAGAGTAGGCAAGACGAATACCAACATTGGTTTCAAATCCCAGTTTATCCTGAATAATAGAGCCACCCACTCCTCCATGGATAACTTTTACAGGGGAATCGGCACTGATAAGAAAATCCTGAGGCGACACTTTGTTGCCTTCAGCATCTTTAAATCCGGCCCACTGTTGTCGGGCAAGGGCATTCACGCAAATTCCTTCGCCCATTCCGGCATAACCGGCATTAATAAACATGTAAGCCGAGCTGTATTGCGTAAAAGCCGGCGATTGCTGGCCATACGATGTCATCGCAACAAATATTGCAATGCATAAAAACAGATATTTATTGAGTCTTGAGAACATGAATACTTCGACCTGAGTTTAAGAAGGCTAAAATAGAAAATTTATTCTTAGCATCTCTTTTGCAAAGAAGTTTCAACAGAATTTTCTGTTGTATTATTATGTGCCGGATTAATAACTGTCACGAAAATCCTTCTTTTTGGTGAGTTTCAAATCCTGCAAAATGGAGGCTTTGACGTTGATACTGAAATTCCAGCTCTTGCGGGGGCCAATGGGAATCCAGCTAAAACGCATCTCCCAGCAATGCAAATTCCGATACAGGTTCACCGAAGTATAAGAAAGTTGCTTATTGGTGAAATCCCAACCCGAACGGAATGAGAATTTCCAGTTGGGTGTAAGGTTTACCTGCCCGGAGAAACGCATGGTTTGCACCAGCGTTTTACGGGGAGTCCACACCTGGTTGATAAAATCTTTTACGTTCGTATAGGTGAAATGATAACTCAGGTTCAGACTCCAGGAGACATCCCAATTCACATAATTTTGTGGATTATTCAGGATGTCGTTGGCTTCTGTTTCTGGTGCTCCTTTAAGAACTTTTTTTTCTGTTGCCACTTGTTTTTTGCTTTTCTTTTTCCCTTTTTTAAAGTCTTTGTCACTCAGGTTAAAGTTGAAACTCACGTTCCACGAGGAGTTGTTCATCCGGAAAAGCCGGCGGTTTACCTCCCATTCGGTTTTGTTGATTGTCTTCCCCGCAGAGTCCACCACATAAGGATTCAATATACTGGCATACTGTACGGTAAGTCCTTTCCACAAGGTTGTCCTGCCGGAGAGATAAAGGGTCGACATTCTCAACGAGTCTCTGGCAAAATCATAATTACCTGAAATACTAAAGTTCTGTATGAGCGGAATTTTTTTTAATCCCGTAACCGTATCTTTTCGGGATCGCACCTTAATTTCAAGACTGTTGGCAAGGCTGAAATTAATATTTCCTACTTTTTGTGTTCCCGGAGCTCCATACATGAAACCTTCACCTTGAAATTTAGAATAGGTAATTTTATTCCCCAGCCTGTCATAATAACGTCCTGTGTAGCCCCACTTTTCCTTACCAAAATCAGGAACATAAGCAAATCCTATTGATGGTGTCATCACGTGCCTGACAGCTCTTAAAAAACCTTTTTTGAAGCGAAGCATCCCATAAATTTTTGTAGTGAGGGAAGTACTCAAACTAAAATCAAACAGATTCCTAAATCCGGGAATGGTATCAATTGCGACATAGCCCGCGGTGGCGGAGGTATCAACCCAGTACTTCCTTAAGCTCTTGAAATAGGTACGGTCGGTAAAATTAGCAGAAGTACTGAGAGTAAGGAATTTAAACACTTTCAATGGTAAGTTGATTGGGACCCTTTGAATGATGCCGCTTTCCATATCATGCGAAAAGGTAGTCGGTTTGAAAAGCATAGAATCGGTGGTATTAATGGTATTTTTCGCGGCCGCAGAATAAGTGATGCTCAGACCGCTAAAAGCGCTTTTGGAGCTACTGTTTTTCTTCCGAAATGGATAAAACTGGTTTACTGTAAAGGTGAGTTCGGGAAGGGTAACATTGACGATATGAGTTTTGGTATTTTGCCTGTGGCTGGCACTCACAGTCAGGAAATATTTTCCTGCCCAATTAGTTTGGTAAGCAATGCTTGACCGAAAGTCGTTGGACAGATAAGTCTTCGTATTGACAGTATTATATTTTACAAAGTTGCTGGTGATAATATTTACATTGGCCGAAAAAGTGCTGTTGGGGCGAGCTTTCGGGTCCTGTATATAGGTCCATTTGATGCTGAAATCTTTGGAGTTTGAATAATCCGGGTCTCCTTTGGTGTTGATGACATTTTGCGCCAGGGAAAGAGATAAAGCCCCGCTATATTTGTAACGTTTTCTATAGGTAAGGATCGGCGACACCTTCCAACTGCCACCGGTATAAATATCGCCGGTCACCTTCAAAGTAAAATGGTCGCTGGCGGCCCAAAAAAAGCCACCGCCTTCGAGATAAAACCCCCGGTTTGCCGACTCGCCATAGGTAGGCACAATAAACCCGCTCTGCCGTTTTGGGTTGTTTGGGAAAATCCCGAATGGTAAAATCAGCGGTACTGGGACGCCCTCTATCTCCATATAAACCGGCCCGGTAATAATCATTTTTTGCGGAATAACCCGTGCTTTACCAAACTTAAACTCGTAATCAGGAGGTTGATTGTCGCAAGTGGTAAAATAACCATCTTTTACGTTTATGGAGTTATCAGGCATACGTTTTACAATATCGCTGTGCAGAAAGCCCTGATCCTGTTTTGTGCGCACATCATGAATAATACCTTTTTTGGTAACAAAATTATACGTGATGTCTCCGGTTTTAAAAGACTCACTTCCCTGTTTAAATATGGGCTTTCCTACAATTTTTCCGGTGGAGTCTTTAACGCCCCGTGCAAAAACCGTATTATTATTAAAGTTGACGCGAATGTAAGCGGCTTTTAGATCAATATCGCCATAGGTGACTTCCGCATTGCCATACAAGTATACTTTTTTTTCAGCCAGATTCTGAACAATTGAGTCATCGGCACGGCGCACGAGGTTATATTCCAGATTCATGGGAGCAGAAGATTTGACTGAATCAGCAGGCGGAATGCTGTCCACAGAATTTAAGGTGTCGGCAGCCGGGAAGGATGCCGTATCGGAATAAACCGGCATCGTGGTAGCCTCAGTTTGGATGGTAGCACAAAGAAGCACAAAAATGAACCAAACGGATGTTAATAATTTCCCTGACAAACCTCTTTCAGACAAAATGTTTCTTTTATTTTTGTTTGTAATAAACGCATCGATGACAACTTTTGCAAATATAGGGTCTATATTTAAATCAAGCCTTTCCAAACGCAGGCTTTTCACAACTATTGTGCTGGGAGTAGCTATTTTACTCTCATCGGGTGCTTTTGCTCAGCGGGGGGTAAAAATTTCAACAGTCGTGATTGATGCAGGACATGGCGGAAAAGATCCGGGTGCTTCCGGAAAACATTCAAAGGAAAAAAATATCACGCTGGCCATTGCGCTGAAATTGGGGCATTATATTCAGGAATATATGCCTGATGTGAAAGTGATTTATACACGAAAGACCGATAAATTTGTCCCTCTTTACAAACGTGCCGAAATTGCTAATAAGAACCATGCAGACCTTTTCATTTCCATTCATTGCAATTCAAGTACCAGCCGTAAGCCTTATGGCGCAGAAACCTTTGTGCTTGGTTTGCATAAGAATGCAGCAAATCTGGAGGTGGCACAAAAAGAAAACGCAGCCATTTTGTACGAGGACAATCCGAAAAAATATAACGGTTTCGACAATTCCCCCGAGTCGTACATCTCGCTCAGTCTTTTTCAAAGTCCTTATCTGAAAGAGAGTCTTGACTTCGCCAATAAATTAGAGCAACAATTTAAAACAAGAGCGGGACGTAAAGCAAGGGGCGTTTTCCAGGCGGGATTCCTGGTACTTTGGCAAACAACTATGCCCAGCGTATTGATAGAAACAGGCTTTCTGAGTAATCCTAAAGAAGAGGCTTTCCTGCTGTCGAAAACCGGTCAAACCTATATTGCATCAGCCATTTACCGTGCATTCAGGGCCTATAAAATCGAATTTGAAAAGGAGAATGCAATAGCAAATGTCAGCCAAATAGCTAACCACAAGCAAACTGTTCCGGCTAAAAATCAGAAAACGAAACAGATGGTTGATTATCGTGTTCAGTTTTATACTTCCGCTCATCTTGTGCATAATGTTGCCAGACGTTTCAAGTCGGTTCCACAAGTCGACTACTACAGAAATAATGGTACATACAAATACACGTCAGGACATTTCGCCACGTTGTCACGTGCCGTTTCGCATCAGTATTTTGTTCGGAGCAAAGGATACCGGGATGCTTTTTTGGTGGCGTTTTACCAAAACCGGCGAATCACTCTGAGCAAAGCCAGAAAAATTGAAAAATTGAAGAACAAAGAAATTGTAACAAAATAACCTGTCGGTCTCGGCTTATACACCCACGCTTTTTCTGCTCGGTAAAAGTTTTATTCCATAAAATCCACCGGAAAGTTATTAACAAAAAATAATAAATAAGTATGTAAAAGTTATCAGTGCAGTATTTGACATCGTTATTTTTTCACTAATTTTAGTGTTGTACTACAAAAGTGAGTAGATAATAAATGGTAATAAAGAAAAAAATCAACGGACAGGGTAACTCCTTCAGTCGGAATATGGTTAAGAATTATTTAGCCCGTGTCACTTAATTGCGATACAAAACCAAACCTGATTAATTCACAAATTGATCTATTGCAAAGCCAAACTGCTTTGATTAAAGGCAAGGCTCAATTTACAATTCTCGAAATGGCTAAGGCTATATTGCTGCGAGTCGCAAATCTGCGCTCACCTTTGCTCTTCGTATTTTGAATTCTCAGAACGAAAAACTTATGAATTAATCAGGCTAAATATTTTGTACTTTTGTTAAAAACATTTTGGCTATAAATACGTTTTAAAAAAATCCGGATTGTGAAAAAAGTTACAGTTATTTACATTGGTCTTACCTTTGTTTTAGCCATACTTATTTTTGTGTGGGGATACAACTTTTTAAAAGGCAAAGATTTGTTCTCCCAACAAACAATTTTATACAGTCGCTACCAAAAAATCGACGGACTGGTTACGGCCAACCCGGTAACAATTAATGGAAAACAGGTAGGTTCTGTCAATAAAATTTATTTCGCGCCCGACCATTCGGGTGATTTAATTGTTACTTTTCTTATCAAAGACAAATTCCCCATTCCCAAAAATACAGTTGCCCGTATTGTTAATGCAACCCTGCTTGGTGCTAAATCAGTTGATTTGAAGTTGGGAAACTCCAAAGAGCTTGTACAAAGCGGAGACACCCTCAGGGGTAGCGTGGAGGTAACCCTGAAAAACG